>NZ_CACSJY010000021.1:0-102653 GCF_902706155.1 Pseudomonas sp. 18058 | reverse complement strand
GGCTTGCTCGCGAAAGCGTCGTGTCAGCCACCATAAACGTTGCTGATACACCGCTTTCGCGAGCAAGCCCGCTCCCACAAGGGAAATGTAGTGTTACTGAATCAACGAGCCGCGCAGCGAGTGCGGCTGGGCCGCGTCGATGTGCACATCAGCAAACTGGCCGATCAGGGTTGGATTGTCGCAGCGGAAGTTGACGATACGATTATTCTCGGTACGCCCTTGCAGCTCGCCCGGGTCTTTCTTCGAATAATCGGTCACCAGAATCCGTTGCGTCGAGCCGACCATTTGTCGGCTGATCTCGAAACCTTGCTGATTCAGGCGATGTTGCAGCGCGTTCAGACGCTCCTTTTTCAACTCTTCCGGGGTCTCGTCGGCCAGATCGGCGGCCGGAGTGCCCGGGCGTTGGCTGTAAACGAACGAGTAGGAAAAGTCGAAACCGACGTCGGCAATCAGCTTCATGGTCTGTTCGAAATCTTTCTCGGTCTCGCCGGGGAAACCAACGATGAAGTCCGAGCTGATGCAGATCCCCGGCACCGCCGCACGCAATTTGCGCAGCTTGGATTTGTACTCCAGCGCGGTGTGGTTGCGCTTCATCGCCGCGAGAATCCGGTCGGAGCCCGATTGCACCGGCAAGTGCAGATGCTTCACCAATTCCGGCACGTCGGCGTGGGCCTGAATCAGGCTGTCGGAGAATTCCAGCGGGTGCGAAGTGGTGTAGCGAATGCGGTCGATGCCATCAATCGCGGCGACGACGCGGATCAGTTCAGCAAGATCAGCCAGACGACCATCATGGGTCGTGCCGCGATAACCGTTAACGTTCTGCCCCAGCAGCGTCACTTCGCGCACGCCGTTTTCAGCGAGGTGAATCACTTCGGCGATCACGTCATCGAACGGCCGGCTGACTTCTTCGCCACGGGTGTACGGCACCACGCAGAACGTGCAGTACTTGCTGCAGCCTTCCATCACCGACACATAAGCACTCGGGCCATCGATGCGCGGCTCGGGCAAATGGTCGAATTTTTCGATTTCCGGGAACGACACGTCGACCTGCGGCAGCTTGGTGATGCGTGCGGCGTCGATCATTTCCGGCAGGCGGTGCAGGGTCTGCGGGCCGAACACCACGTCAACGTAAGGCGCACGATCACGGATCGCCGCGCCTTCCTGGCTGGCCACGCAACCGCCGACGGCGATCACCATGTCCGGGTTGGCCAGTTTCAGTTCGCGCCAGCGGCCGAGCTGCGAGTACACGCGATCTTGTGCGCGCTCGCGGATCGAGCAGGTGTTGAGCAGAATCACGTCGGCGTCTTCCGCGCGCGCGGTGACTTCCAGGGCCTGATGTTCACCCAGCAGATCGACCATGCGCGAGCTGTCGTACTCGTTCATCTGGCAACCGTGGGTTTCGATGTAAAGCTTCTTGGCCATGGATTAGTGTCGTCACGTGATTCAAAGAACCCGGCATTATAGGGAACAAGCCCTCAGGTTCCTACCGCTGTGCGTCCGGAGGCTATGCTATAGTTTGCGCCCTCATTTTTATCCCCGATGTTATCCCCCCGCCATGACCAAACGCGAAGCTCCAATCTATAAGGTGATTTTCCTCAACCAGGGCCAGGTGTTCGAAATGTACGCCAAGCAGATCTATCAAAGTGATCTGTGGGGTTTTCTGGAAGTGGAAGAGTTCGTCTTTGGCGAGCGCACGCAAGTGGTCGTCGATCCGAGCGAAGAAAAGCTCAAGGCGCAGTTCGAAGGCGTGGTACGCAGCTTTGTGCCGATGCATTCGATTGTGCGCATCGACGAAGTGGAACGTCTGGGCACCCCGAAAATCAGCGAAGCCCGTGGTGCGGTCGGCAATGTGATGCCGTTCCCGATGCCGATGCCTGAGAAGTAAGCCGTAAGACCGAGTCGCCTCATTCGCGAGCAAGCCCGCTCCCACAGGGGAATGCATTCCAATGTGGGAGCGGGCTTGCTCGCGAAGAGGTCAGAAAGGTCGATGCAAAAATCAGGGAAGAGGTGAGAAAGGCGTACGCCCATCGGCGCTCTGCAGTTCCATCAGGTATTTACGGAAAATTTGCCCAAGCACCTGCGTGGCAGTCTCAAGGTCTTCGCGGGACATCTTTTCGGACACTTCGTCGGCCGTATCCAGCGCATCTTCCGCGCCGTTGACCGCAGCCATCTTCAGCACGATATACGCCTGAATGTTGTTGGCCTGCACGCCTTCACCGTGGAAGAACATCGTGCCGAGTTTGAACTGCGCCTGAGCGTGGCCTTGCAACGAGGCTTTTTCGAAATAGCTCAGGGCTTGATTGAGGTCGCGCGGCGCATTTTTGCCGTCGTAGTAGAACTCACCCAACTCGTATTGCGCTTGCGCATCCCCTTCGTCCGCCGCTTTCTGGCAGGCGGCCAGTGCCTGCGTGACGTCTTGCGGCTGAGTATTGAGGGTGCAACGACCCATCGCCGGGATCAACAACGAGTTGCCGCCTGCTTGTGCATGCGCGAGCAGGGGCTGAAGGAGCAACAGGCAGCCCAAGGCAAGGGTGCGGCCGGTGCGGTTCATGGGAATCGACTTACCTCTGAAGGGCACGCGGACCCATCGAGGGATCCAATAAGCGCGCATTATGAAATAAGCAGGGCCAACCTTACAAAGTCTTTACTCGTTTTTCTGCTGCGCGGGGAATATATCGCCCACTTTAGGGGAGATTTTTAGCAGGAGCATCGGAAAAACAGCGCGGATGTAGGTGAATGCTGACGCTGGCGATAGCCAACGTCAGCGGTACGGCGATTATTTCAGTGCGGCGAAGGCGCGTTCGGCAGCGTCCAGCGTCAGTTGCAACTCGGCTTCGCCGTGAGCGATCGAGGTGAAACCGGCTTCGAAGGCACTCGGTGCGAGGTACACGCCACCTTCCAGCATCAGGTGGAAGAAGCGACCGAACAGTGCCGCGTCGCTAGCCATCACGTCTTCAAAAGTGACGATGTCGTCGGCGCCGCTGAAGTACAGACCGAACATGCCGCCCGCCTGGGTGGTCACGAACGGAATACCAGCCGCATCAGCGCGCTGTTGCAGACCATCGAGCAGACGCGTGGTGTAGTCGGTCAGCTCGGCGTGGAAACCCGGACGGCTGATCAAACGCAGGGTGGTCAAACCGGCGGCCATGGCCAGCGGGTTACCCGACAGCGTACCGGCCTGATACACCGGGCCCAGCGGCGCGATGCGTTCCATGATTTCGCGCTTGCCGCCGAAGCAACCGACCGGCATGCCGCCACCGATGATCTTGCCGAAAGTAGTCAGGTCAGGGTTTACGCCGTAGTAAGCCTGGGCACCGCCGAGGGCAACGCGGAAACCGGTCATCACTTCGTCGAAAATCAGCACCACGCCATGTTTGTCGCACAGCGAACGCAAGCCTTCGAGGAAGCCCGGCGCTGGCGGCACGCAGTTCATGTTGCCGGCTACCGGCTCAACGATGATGCATGCCACTTCGTCGCCCACTTCCGCCAACATCTTTTCAACCGCGTCGATGTCGTTGAACGGCAGGGTCAGGGTGTGTTTGGCGAACGCCGCCGGCACGCCGGCCGAGCTCGGTACGCCTTGGGTCAGCGCGCCGGAACCGGCCTTGACCAGCAGACTGTCGGAGTGGCCGTGGTAGCAGCCTTCGAACTTGATGATGCTGTCGCGGCCGGTGTAACCACGGGCCAGACGGATCGCGCTCATGGTTGCTTCGGTGCCGGAGCTGACCATGCGCACCATGTCCATCGATGGCACCAGCGAGCAGACCAGATCGGCCATCTCGGTTTCCATCGCAGTCGGCGCGCCGTACGACAAGCCGTGTTGCAGCTGATTGCGCACCGCGTCCAGTACGTCCGGGTGGCTGTGGCCGAGAATCATCGGGCCCCACGAACCGACGTAATCGACATAACGCTTGTCGTCTTCGTCAGTGACGTAAGCGCCTTCAGCGTGTTTGAAGAACAGCGGGGTGCCGCCCACGCTCTTGAATGCGCGGACTGGCGAGTTCACGCCACCGGGAATGTGTTTCTGGGCGTTGGCAAACAGGGTTTCGGAACGAGACATGATCGGGCTCTCAATCTTCAGGATTTGAACAATTCGTTGAACGCGCGGGCGCGGCGGGTCACTTCGGCGGTGCTCTCGGCACCGAACAAGCCGTGAACCACGGCGAGCAGGTCGACGCCGTGGGCTACCAGCGGCGCAGCGTTGTCGAGGCTGATGCCGCCAATCGCGCAGATCGGCAGGTGCAGCGTGCGTTTGGCTTCGTCGAGCAGATCGAGGCTGCAGGTCGGCGCGCCGGGCTTGGTGTTGGAGTTGAAGAAGCGACCAAAGGCGACGTAACTCGCACCTTCTTTGGCGGCTTGTTCGGCCAAAGCGATTTGCGCATGGCAGGTCGAGCCGATGATCGCTTTCGAACCGAGCAGGGCGCGGGTCGGCGACAGCGGGCCGTCGGTCTGGCCGAGGTGCACGCCGACGTTGAGGCGCGCGGCCAGTTCGGCGTCATCGTTGATGATCAGTTGCGTTTTGTAGCGCTCGCACAGATCGCGCAACGCTTCGGCCTCGCGCAGACGGCGGGCCTCGTCGTTGCTCTTGTCGCGGTATTGCAGCAGGGTGACGCCGCCTTCCAGCGCCGCCTCCACATAAGAGAGAAACTTGCCGGCCAGCAACTCGCTGTCGGTAATGGCATACAGGCCACGTAGTTTCATCGGGCAGACCTCACGACGTTACGAGCAGAAATCCAGCGGCAGGCGACGCGGGACGAACTGGCCTTTGCCCAGTTGTTCGGCATCGCGCAGGGTGCGCCAGGTGTAATCCAAAGCACTGCGCACGGCGCTGGCCAGGTGTTCGCCCTGAGCCAATCGACCGGCCAAAGCACTGGCCAGTGTGCAACCGGAACCGTGATAGCTGCCCGGCAGGCGCTGGCAGATAAAGGTTTCACGCAGGCCGTCGCGGCTGTACACGCGGTTGTGGATTTCAGTTTCGTCGCCATGGCCGCCGGTGATCAGCAGGTTTTTGACGAACGGCAGGAGTTTTTCAGCGCACTCGTCGGCGGTGCCTTCGGGCAGTTCGGCGAGGATGCGCGCTTCAGGAAGGTTAGGCGTGGCAATGATCGACAGCGGCAGCAGACGCTCGCGCATCGCATAGCCGACTTCGTCCTTGCCCAGGCGACCGCCGCCGCCGGCGCGCAGCACCGGGTCGCAGACCACCGGCAAGTGCGGGTGCGCCGAGAGCAGTTCGACAACGGTGTCGACCATCTCCAGCGAACCGAGCATGCCCAGTTTCACTGCAGCGACTTCGGAATCGTTGAGCACGGCATTGGCTTGAGCCAGTACCCACTCACGGTCGAGGACGCGGAAGTCAGTGACGTTGACGGTGTCTTGCACGGTCAGGGCGGTGACGGCCGGAGCCGCATGGCAACCCTGCGCGAGCAGGGCTTCGATATCTGCCTGCAAGCCGGCGCCACCACTTGGGTCGTGGCCGGAGAGACAGAGGACAACGGGGCGGGAGCTGTAGATATTCATGGTGCGCGAGCTTACCACCAAAGCTGATTTTCGGGTTCAGTCCTGACGGTGTTTGCTAGCAGATTGTCGGACAACGCTGCAGCACCGGATGAACCCATAACTGTGGCGAGGGGATTTATCCCCGATGGGCTGCGAAGCGGCCCCAAACCCTGCAACCCGATTTCTGCTGGCACACCGCGCCGGCTGATTTTACGACTGCTGCGCAGCCGGTCGGGGATAAATCCCCTCACCACAAAGGTATTCACATCATCAGGTGTCGGGTGAGCTGACCAACCCAACAGCTCTAGTCCGCTGCTTTGCTCTGAAACGCCCGTTCTAGAGCCTTTGTAGGAAAAATTTCGATGGTGCTCAATGGCCAGCAGCGGCTATGCTAGTCTGGATCCAAACCAATAACAGGTAATACCGGTTTTACGTCTACTCAAGGAATGGGGGGGCTTCCTGACATAACCGGACGAGCCACGCTGGGGCTTCAATGCGCTATTTGCTGATGTTGCTGTTTTGCTTGCCCCTCATGGCGAGCGCCGTCGAATTCGACGAATTCACCCAGAACCTGCCTTTGGGCCGGTCGCTGCAAGTGTTCGAAGACCCAAGTGGTCAGGCGAGCATTGCCGACGTCCGCGCGCAGGCCGCTGCCGGCAATTTCAAAGCCCATGACAAAGCCACGCTCAATGCCGGTTATTCGCGCTCGGCGTTCTGGCTGAAAATTGATCTGCATTACCGCCCGAGCAACCCCGCCGCCCAGCGCACCTGGTTGCTCGAGCTGGCTTACCCACCGCTCGACCATCTTGATCTGTATTTGCCCGACGCCAATGGCGACTATCAGCTGATCCGTCAGACCGGCGACGCCTTGCCGTTTGCCAGCCGCGAAATCCGCCAGAACAACTACCTGTTCGATCTCGCCTTCGAGCCCGACCAACAACAAACCGTGTACCTGCGACTGGCCAGCCAAGGCTCGATCCAGGCACCGGTAACGTTGTGGTCGAGCACCGCGTACCTCGAAGATCAACCCGTGCGCCTGTATGTGCTCGGCATCATTTATGGCGTGCTGCTGGGGATGGTGGTTTACAACCTGTTCATCTACCTCAGCGTGCGCGACACCAGCTACCTCTATTACATCTTCTACATCGCCTCGTTTGGCCTCTATCAACTGTCGGTCAACGGCGCGGCGGTCGAGTACTTCTGGCCGAACAATCCGTGGTGGGCCAACGCCGCGACACCGTTCTTCATCGGTTGCGCCGGCCTGTTCGGCAGCCAGTTCGCGCGCAGTTTCCTGCAGACCAAAACCCATAGCCGTGGACTTGATCGCGTCTTGATCGGCCTGATCGCGTTTGGCGCGCTGGTCATCGGACTGTCCTTGATGACCAGTTACGCCCTGGCCCTGCGCCTGGCGACGACGCTGGCGCTGACCTTCACCGTGGTGATTTTTGCCGCGGGGATTCTGGCCTGGTGGCGCGGTTTGCGGGTGGCGCGGTATTTCATCATTGCCTGGTCGGCGTTTTTGCTCGGCGGTATCGTCAACACGCTGATGGTGCTCGGCCTGCTGCCAAACGTGTTCCTGACCATGTACGCCAGCCAGATCGGCTCGGCCATCGAAGTGGCGCTGCTGTCGCTGGCGCTGGCCGACCGCATCAACGCGATGCGCGAGCAACAGGCGCAGACCCTGTATGACGCTGGGCAGAAACTCGAAGTGCTCAACCAGCAACTGGCCCACAGCAACAAGCTCAAAGATGAATTTCTGGCGACCCTGACCCACGAACTGCGCACACCGATGAACGGGGTGATCGGTTCGCTGGAATTGATGCAGACCGTCGAGATGGATCCGGAGCTGGAGCAATATCAGCAAACCGCCGCCGGTTCCGCGCGGGACATGATGCGCATGGTCAACGGCATCCTCACCCTCACCGAATTGCAGGCGGGCAAGCTCAAGGCCTCGCCGGGCAGTTTCAGTTTGCGTGGCGTGGTCGAATCGTTGCGCGCGCAGTTCGACGGCAACGCGGCGAGCAAGTCGCTGGACTTCAAGGTCGACGTGCTGCCAACCCTGCCTGATCGTCTGCACGGCGACAGCGCCAAACTCGCGCAATGCCTGGAATGCCTGCTGGATAACGCGATCAAGTTCACCCGCGTTGGCGGGCTGGCGTTGCGGGTCACCGGCAAACCGTCGACGGGCAATCGTCTGGCGCTGTCGTTTGCGGTGATCGACACCGGCATCGGTTTCACCGATCTGGGCGAGGCGACGATGTATCAACGTTTCTTCCAGCTCGACGGTTCGATGACCCGCGAATACGGTGGCCTCGGCGTTGGTCTGGCGATCTGCCGACAATTGGTGGAGCTGCTCGGCGGCAAACTCACGCACCGTTCCGAACCTGGCAGCGGCAGTCGCTTTCAGCTGGATGTCGAGTTTGAATTGCCGGTGGTTGAGCCCGCGCCGAATCCTGCGCCTGGCGGTGATTGCATTCGCGCGCCGCAGGACTGCACGGTGTTGCTGGTCGACGACAACAGCGTCAACCAACTGGTGATGCGCGGCATGCTGCTCAAGCTCGGTTTCCGCGTGCGCACCGCCGACAGCGGCGCGACGGCGCTGGACTGCCTGCGGCGAGAAACCTTCGACGCGGTGCTGATCGATTGTCAGTTGCCCAGCCACGAAGGCGCGTCATTGTGCTGCCAGATTCACGCGCTGCCGGGTTGTGCGAACTTGCCGGTGTTCATGCTCGCATTGGGTGCCGATCGAGAGGTCTGCGCCACGGGCGTCGCGGTCGATTACCTGAACAAACCAGTGAAATTCGAGGATTTGCAGTCGGCGCTGGAGCGTCGGGTGCTGTGCTGCTGATAGGGTAAAAGCGCCGCGAATTCGGCGTCTATGACACTTTGATCGACGGAGAGCCGGTGCTTAACTGAGCTTTCTGGAGAGCCAAGGAGCCCGTCATGAACCTGCATCAGTTCGCCGAAACCCACGAAGTCACCAACCAGCCGCCGTCGCTGGACGGCACCAACCTGTACCGCATCGACCTGCCGTTGCAGGAGTGGTCGCGCAGGTTCGGCGCCGGTTGGGCCGAGTCGCGGATCGATGCCTATGGCGCGCTGGCCGGCGGGCCGTTGATGGAAGCCGGGTTCCTCGCCAACCAAAACAAACCCATATTTGTCAGCCACGATCGCTACGGCCATCGTATCGATCTGGTGGAATTTCATCCGGCTTATCACGAGCTGATGCGCACGGCGATCGAGCATGGTTTGCACTCGATGCCGTGGACGCATCCACAGGCCGGCGCCCACGTCGCCCGCGCCGCGATGAGTTATCTGCACAGCCAGGCTGAGGCCGGCAGCGGTTGCCCGCTGACCATGACTTTCGCCAGCGTGCCAGCGCTGCGCCTGCAACCGAATCTGGCTGAGCAATGGCTGCCGAAAGTCCTCGCCACGGAATACGACCCGCGCAACGTCGGCATGGCGCACAAGGCCGGCGTGACCATCGGCATGGCCATGACCGAGAAACAGGGCGGCACCGACGTGCGCGCCAACACCACCAAGGCTTATCCGGTCGGCACCAGTGGCCCGGGCGAGGCGTATGAATTGGTCGGGCACAAATGGTTCTGCTCGGCGCCGATGTGCGATGCATTCCTCACGCTGGCGCAGACCGACAAGGGTTTGAGCTGCTTCCTGCTGCCGCGCCATCGTCCAGACGACACACGCAATCAGTTCTACATTCAGCGCCTGAAAAACAAGCTCGGCAATCAGTCCAATGCCTCCAGCGAAGTGGAATTCCGTGGCGCGCTGGCGTGGATGGTCGGCGAAGAAGGGCGCGGCGTACCGACCATTATCGAGATGGTCGCGATGACCCGTTTCGATTGCATGGTCGGTTCCAGCTCGCTGATGCGTCAGGCGCTGACCCAGGCCAGCCACCACTGCGCGCACCGCAAGGTCGGCGGCAAACTGCTCAGCGAGCAGCCATTGATGCAAAACGTGCTGGCCGATCTGGCCCTGGAAAGCGAAGCCGCGCTGGCCCTGAGCTTGCGCATGGGCAAGGCGTTGGATCATCTGGACGATCGCCACGAAGCGCAATTTGCACGGCTGGTGACAGCGGTGGGCAAGTATTGGATCTGCAAACGCGCGCCGGGAATGATCAACGAAGCGGCGGAATGCATGGGCGGCGCCGGGTATGTTGAAGAGAGCATCCTGCCGCGTTTGTACCGCGAGGCGCCGGTGAACTCGACGTGGGAAGGTTCGGGGAATGTGCAATGCCTCGACGTGCTGCGGGCGTTGTCAAAAGAACCGGGTGTGCTGGATGTGTTGTTCAGCGAGCTCGGTGATGGCCACGGCGACAAACGCCTGGCCGCGCATATTCAACAGTTGCAGGCGCAGTTCAAGGATACGAGCGACATTCAGTATCGGGCGCGGCAACTGACTGAAGACATCGCGCTCGGTTTGCAGGCCAAGCTATTGCTGGAGGCCGGGAACTCAGCCGTCAGCGATGCCTTTATTGCCAGCCGCCTGAGCGGTGGTGGCCGCGCCTACGGCGCCTTGCCACGCGGCCTCGACATCGAAGCCCTTGTCGCCCGCTCAACCCCCCAAGCCCTCTGACCCCACACAAATCCCCTGTAGGAGCTGCCGAAGGCAGCGATCTTTTGATCTTATAAACAACAAGATCAAAAGATCGCAGCCTTCGGCAGCTCCTACAGGGATTGGGGGGGTTCATATATTGTGCGGTTGCCAACATGCCACTGTTCCCGTGACGCCACGATGCAGGCAAGATGAAGCTCTGCAAGTCAGAACACAGGAAGCTGATCGTGACCGAAGCGTTTATTGTTGTTCAAACCGCCGAACAAGCCGTGGATCGTCTGGCCGAGTTGCATGAGCGGGCCACCACTGCGCTGAACTCGGCGCTCAAGCGTTACCTGAAAGATCGCGTCGAGCCCGACGCGGCGCAGCGTGCTCTGTTTCGTTATCCCGAACTGCGTCTGACCTATCACTGCCAGGGCGAAGTCCCGCAGACCACCCGCGCTTACGCCAAGGTGCAACTGCCGGGCACTTACAGCGTCACCGTCACCCACCCGGCGGCGTTCCGCAAATATCTGCTTGAACAGCTGGTACCGTTGATGCACGACTTCACCGTGACTGTGGAAGTCGGCGTCAGCCAGCAAAACATTCCGTATCCGTATGTGGTCGAGCAGGGCGATGAACTCGCCGGTTCCGGCGTCACCGCTGCCGTGCTGGCGCGGGTGTTTCCGAGCACCGACCTGTCCGCCGCCACCGATGGCATCGCCGACGGCCTGTACGATTGGGAAAACACCGACCCGCTGCCGCTGGCCTTGTTCGATGCGGCGCGCGTGGATTTCTCCCTGCGTCGCCTGGTGCACTACACCGGCAGCGACTGGCGCCATGTGCAGCCATGGATTCTGCTGACCAACTATCACCGCTATGTCGACCAGTTCATCGTCCATGGTCTGGAGCAGTTGCGCAGCGACCCGCGTTTCGTGCGCATGGTCTTGCCCGGCAACGTGATCATCGAAAAGAGCATGGATCACGGCGAAGCCTCGGCAATCGCTGCCGGTGTGGTCTGGCACCGTTATCAGATGCCGGCCTATCACCTGATCGCCAACGATGGCCACGGCGTCACGCTGGTCAACATCGGTGTCGGCCCGTCCAACGCCAAGAACATCACCGACCATCTGGCGGTATTGCGTCCGCATTGCTGGCTGATGATCGGTCACTGCGGCGGCCTGCGTCAGTCGCAGACCATTGGCGACTACGTGCTGGCCCACGCTTACATGCGTCGCGACGGCATTCTTGATCGCGTGGTGCCGCCGAACATTCCGATCCCGGCACTGGCCGAAGTGCAGATGGCGCTGCAACAGGCAGCGGCGAATGTCACTGGTGAGAAGGGCGACGATCTGAAAAAACGCCTGCGCACCGGCACCGTGCTGACCTACGACGACCGTAACTGGGAATTGCGTTGGGCGCAGGAACGACCGTTGATCAACCTGTCTCGCGCCGTCGCGGTGGACATGGAAAGCGGCACGATTGCCGCGCAGGGTTACCGCTTGCGCGTACCGTACGGCACGTTGCTCTGCGTTTCCGACAAACCGCTGCACAGTGAAATCAAACTGCCGGGTTCGGCCAACGCGTTCTATGAGCGCGCGGTCAGCCAGCACTTGAAGATCGGCATCGAAGCGGTCGATCTGCTGCGCACCGAACTCAACTCGCTGCACTCGCGCAAACTGCGCAGCTTCGACGAACCGCCGTTCCGTTAACGGTTAGTCGTGGTCATTTGGCGGTCGGGGCACTAGCATTGTCAGCCCTGATCGCTAAATGTTTGCTCTCCCTATGTCTCGTCCCCCGCGTCCACCTTCCCGCCGCCCTGGCGCGAAGCCTCAGTCGTCTTCGTCGCGCCGTGTTGCCAAGGCGCCACCGGCCGAGCCGAAACTGATCCTGTTCAACAAACCGTTCGATGTGCTGACGCAATTCAGCGACGGCGAAGGGCGGGCGACGCTCAAGGATTACATTGATGTGCCCGGCATTTACCCGGCCGGACGCCTTGATCGTGACAGCGAAGGCTTGTTGCTGCTGACCAATGACGGCCAGTTGCAGGCGCGCATCGCTGATCCGAAACACAAGTTGGCAAAGACGTATTGGGTACAAGTTGAGGGCGTGCCGACCGCCGAACAGTTGCAGCGTCTGCGTGATGGCGTTGAGTTGAACGACGGCATGACCTTGCCCGCTGAAGCGCGGCAGCTGGACGAGCCTGAGCTGTGGCCGCGCAACCCGCCGGTACGCTTTCGCGCGTCCATTCCGACTTCATGGCTGGAACTGGTGATTCGCGAAGGGCGCAACCGTCAGGTGCGGCGCATGACCGCGGCGGTCGGGCTGCCGACGTTGCGGCTGGTGCGGGTGAAGATTGGTGACTGGACGATCGAAGGGCTCGATCAGGGCCAGTGGAAGGAAGTGCCGGCGCGCTTATAGAGCGCCGGATTCGATCAGGCCGATCACCACACTTTTGATGATGAATGCGGCCACGCCCAGGCCCAGCACGAAGAACAAAATGAACGAACCAAAGCGCCCGGCCTTGGACTTCTTCGCCAGATCCCAGACGATAAAACCCATGAAAATGATCAGGATGCTGACCAGTCCGGTCATCATCCACTCTTCAAATACGGCTGGATCCATTGGGGTTCTCCGGCATGGGCGCGGCTAAAAGGGCGCGGCGAGTATACGCCAAGGTGTGTGAGGTGGCATTGATCTGGGTCTGATCCGAAGCCTTTGCCCTCACCCTAGCCCTCTCCCAGAGGGAGAGGGGACTGACCGAGGGATGCTTGAGAACTACACCGACTTGATCCAGATGTTGTGAATCCATGATCGACCCGATATTTCAGGTCGATGCATGACTTCAGACACCTCGGTCGGCCCCCTCTCCCTCCGGGAGAGGGCTGGGGTGAGGGTGCCCTTGATCAACTACGCAAATGAGTCAGCGGCAATTCAGTGCTGTTGAGCACCTGGTTCAGCACAAAGCTCGAGCGCACGCTGGTCACGCCTTCAATGCGTGTGAGGTGCCCCAGCAACAACTTCTGATAGTGATCCATATCCGGCACCACCACTTTCAACTGGTAATCCGCATCCACACCGGTCACCAGGCTGCACTCCAACACCTGCGGCAATGTGCGAATCGCCGCTTCGAAATTCTCGAAGCGCTCCGGCGTATGCCGATCCATGCCGATCAGCACATAGGCAGTCAAACTCAGCCCAAGCATCTTGCGATCCAGCAACGCGACCTGACGCGAGATATAGCCGTCGTCTTCCAGTTGCTTGACCCGGCGCGAGCAAGGCGAGGGTGACAGACCGATGCGCTCGGCCAACTCCTGGTTGGAGATGCGGGCGTCGCGCTGCAATTCCGCCAAAATGCTCAGGTCGTAACGGTCGAGTTTGCTCATCAATCTGTCCTTGGTTGTAACTATTGCGGCGGATTATCTATCCAGGGTTAAAAATTGCGCAAGTGGTGTTTATTTCAGCAATCTTCGCAATCCTCTGTCGTGGCCTCAGGCCTATTCTTATCACCAGAATCACTGCTCGGTAACACAGTCCACGCGGCCCGCCCTATCCGGCCTGCCGCGGCCGCCACCCCCACCGGGGTTGTGCCGGCCCCCGAGCTGCACACTGTCCAGAAGACGGCGTGAGGTGAGCCGACGTCATAAGCGTCGAGCCAGGACGAAGTTCTCTAAAGGGAGGCCGACGGGTCTCCCTTTTTTCTTGCCTGCGATTTCATCTTGCGGCGCTCAATAAATAAGTTGCGCGACTGATAACCTGTTGCAGAACCGGATGTTCCCGACCCGGTCTTAGTTACAGGCCGCCCTTAATTACAGGCCTCAGTGAGGAAAAGCATGAAGTCGCGCATCTGGCGTCTGGCCGGTGTTGGTGTGTTGTGTGTGAGTGTCAGTGTGCAAGCGCTGGCCGATGATCCAGAGAGCCGCAGCCCGAATGGCGGGCAGCACGGGCAGGGGCATCAAGGCAATAACCAAGGGCATGGCGGCGAGAATCAGCCGCGTCCGCAGAACAATTCGCAGCAAAACCAGGCGCGTCCGCAAAATCAGTCGCCGCAGAATCAACCGCGCCCGCAGAACAACGAAGTCATTCGTGGCGACAACAGCCGCCAGTTCGAACACAACGGCCAGCCGCACAATAACAATGGTCAATGGCAAAACCATGACCAGAACCGGCCAGGCTACAACCCCAACCCGGTGCGCCAGCCGCCACCGCCGCCGCAAATGCCGGCCAACAGTTTGCCGATCCAGTCGCGGCCCGACACCGTGCGCCAGACTCAGGAACCGCGTCAGGGTTACTACCGCGACGAGCGTCCGCAAAATGGTTACAACAACAACCAACATTGGCAGACCAACAACCGGCCCAATGACTACCGGCCTAACGACTACCGGCCTAACGACAATCGCTGGCCGGGACGTCCCGACGGACATGGCAACGGTTGGGGCCCGGGCCCGCAATATCGGCCGGGGCATGTGATCGACCGCTTCCAGGATCGCGACTATCGCGTGCCGTATCGCGGGCAGGATTACTTCTATTCCGGCGGCTACTGGTACCGCCCGCAAGGCCCGCGCTACATCGTCGTGCAACCGCCGCGCGGGATCCGCATTCAGTACTTGCCGGACTATTCGCGAGAAGTGTGGATCGGTGGTTCGCTGCTGTTTCTCGCCGCCGGTTCCTACTACGCCTATCAGGAAGCGACGCAGGATTACGTGGTGGTCGAGCCGCCGGTGCAGCAACAGCCGCAACCACAGCCGCAATCTCAGGGCTATGACGTCGAGGCCTATCCGGCCAACGGTCAGTCGCCAGAGCAAGTGCAGCAGGACGGTTATCAGTGCTATCAGTACGCGGTGCAGCAAAGCGGTTTCGACCCGCGCACCGCGACTTATCAACCGGCGCCCGAAGTGGTTCAGGCGTACCGACAAGCTCAGGGCAATTGCCTGAGCAGTCGCGGTTATCAGGTCAGTTACTGAGCCCTAGCGGCCTGCACCACTTCTTGCGGATCGGCGTGCACCAGCACTTCGGCGCGCGGGTAGGCTTGGTGGATGGCATCGGCGGCTTGATCGCTGATGCCGTGCGCCACTGACAGGGTCAACTCTCCCGGCAATTCCAGGTGCAACTGCACGAACCAGTGGTTGCCGGAGATCCGCGTGCGCAAGTCATGCGCGCCCAGCACCCCCGGCACACTGCACGCGAGTTCGAGCATGTGCTGGCTGACGTCCGTCGGCAGTTCTTCATCCATCAACACCGAAAAACTTTCCCGAGCGATCTGGATCGCGCTCCACAGAATGTACGCAGCAATCCCCAGACCGAACCACGCATCCAGTTGTTCAAACCCGAATCCGGCGAGGATCAGCGCGATCAGAATGCTGCCGTTGAGCAACATGTCCGAGCGATAGTGCAGCGAGTCCGCGCGCACGGCGTTGGAGCCAGTCTGCTTGATCACCCGATGCTGCAACACCAGCAACGCCGCCGTCAGCAGCAGCGAAAACACGATCACACCGATGCTCAGCCATGGCGCGCCAAGCGGCTGCGGATCATGCAACCGTTCGTACGCCTGAAACGCGATCAACACTGCACTGCCACCGATGAACAGCGCCTGCGCCATGCCCGCCAGCGATTCCGCCTTGCCGTGACCATAACGATGATCGTCATCCGCCGGGCGCAGTGCGTAATGCACCGCGAGCAGATTGAGCATCGAGGTGATGCCATCCAGCGCCGAGTCGGTGAGGCCGGCGAGCATGCTCACCGAACCGCTCAGCCACCAGGCGATGGCTTTGGCGACGATCAGCGTGCAGGCAACCGCCACCGAGGCGCGGGTCGCCAGCCTGAGCAGGCGAGCGTGTTCGGGGCTGGAGGTCATTGCGTTTCCTTTTTAAGCGGCAGGTTGCAGGCCGTACATTGCCAGTTGCTGCGTGCTGCCCTTGTGTTGAATCAGGCGCGGGTCATCCAGAGGGAAGTCACGTCCCAACTCGCTTTCGAGAATAGCCTGCAACTTGTGATTATCGACCTGACCGTCCGGGCCGATGGCTTGTTTGAGTTTGGCCGGATCGATCTGCGCGGTGTGGCCCGGTTCGAAATAAATCGCGCCAGTGGCGAAGTCGACGGCAAACGCGATCAGGCCCGGGATGATGTAGAAGAGCAGGCCCACGGCATCGAGCACGGCGATCGCCGGGTCGACTTTGCCGTCAATCTGACCGCGACGATCCGGATAGAAAATCGAACCGCACGCCGTGATTTGCGTGAGCAGGGTGGCGACCAGTACACCGCCGATCAGGCGAAAAGGTAAGCGCATGGGGAAATCTCCTGAGTCATTTGAAAACGAAGCGTAGTCGTCTGGAATTAAGACCCTGACGAACGCCCGGCAGTTCGCCGTTATACTCGGCCTGGCAGTGCGTGCCCACAGTAAATTGCGGCCTCGTCTCACCCCTACCGAAATACGTTGAGGATTGAAGTTGTTTTCTCCAGATCGACACCGCGTGAAGGCTAATGAATCCTGTCGGGGTTCGGCCCTCCGGGCTAAAGCTGTGAGCGCGCCATGCTGCGTTGCGGGACTTGGCAAGGAAACGACCCTTACCTGCGTCCCGCGCCTTGCCTGGCACGCTCACAGCTTTAACGCGACTCGCAATTTACTGTGGGCACGCCCTGGGGAGCCAGCATGAATTCTTTGCCGATCGATGAAGTTTTACCCGCCCTGCGTGAAGCCTTGGCGACTCGCCATGAAGCCGTGCTCGAAGCACCGCCCGGCGCCGGTAAAACCACCCGCGTGCCGTTGGCGTTGCTCAATGAAGCGTGGCTGGCCGGGCAGACCATTCTGATGCTCGAACCGCGCCGCCTCGCCGCGCGTGCCGCCGCAGAACGGCTGGCCAGCGAGTTGGGCGAGAAGGTCGGTGAAACCGTCGGTTATCGCATTCGCCTCGACAGCAAGGTTGGCCCCAATACGCGCATCGAAGTGGTCACCGAAGGCATTCTCACCCGGCGTTTGCAGGATGATCCGGCGCTCGAAGGCGTCGGCCTGCTGATCTTCGACGAATTCCACGAGCGCAGTCTTGATGCCGATCTGGCGCTGGCCTTGAGTCTGAACGGTCGCGAGCTGTTTCGAGCTGAACAGCCGCTGAAGATTCTGCTGATGTCGGCCACCCTCGAAGGTGAGCGTCTGGCCGAGTTGCTCGATGATGCGCCGATCCTGCGCAGCGAAGGCCGCATGTACCCGGTGACGATGCGCTGGGGCCGGCCGTTTCAGCCCGGCGAATACATTGATCAGCGGGTCACGCAAACCGTGCTCGAAGCGCTGCACGATGAAACCGGCAGCGTCTTGGTCTTTCTGCCGGGGCAGGCGGAAATCCGTCGCGTGCATCAACAATTGGTCGACGCGATCGGTGAGCGCAGCGATGTGTTGCTCTGCCCGCTGCACGGCGAACTCGACCTCAATGCGCAACGCGCGGCGATCGATCCGGCGCCGCCCGGTTCGCGCAAAGTGGTGCTGGCGACCAACATTGCCGAAACGAGTCTGACCATCAACGGCGTGCGCGTGGTGATCGATGCCGGACTGGCGCGGGTGCCGCGTTTCGATCCGGGCAGCGGCATGACGCGCCTCGACACTCAGCGGATTTCCAAGGCCAGCGCCACTCAGCGTGCGGGCCGGGCAGGGCGTCTGGAACCGGGTGTTTGTTATCGCTTGTGGTCGCAGGATCAGCACGAACAGCTCGCCGCTTATGGCAGTGCGGAAATTCTTTCGGCGGATCTCGCTAGCCTTGCTTTGCAACTGGGACGTTGGGGCGTGACGCCGGGCGAACTGGTGTGGCTCGACGTTCCGCCAGCGGCGGCATATGCACAGGCGCAGGATTTGCTGCAACGGCTCGGCGCGCTGGAAGGTGAGGCGCTGACGACCCACGGTCAGGCCATGGCTGAGTTGCCGGCGCATCCGCGCATCGGTCATTTGTTGTTGCGCGGTCAGGCGTTGGGTTTGGCCAACATGGCGTGCGATGTGGCTGCGTTGCTCGGCGAGCGCGATATCTTGCGCGGCGCCGGCGCGGATTTGCACAGTCGTCTGGTGCTGCTGTCCGGTGAAGCACGCGCCGCCCGTGGTGCGCAGGGCGGTGTGCAGCGTGCCCGGCAATTGGCGCGGCAATATCGCGGTTATCTGCGCGGCAAAGCGAGCGAGCCGGTCAGCGATCCTGATCATCCGCGCTGGCTCGGTTCGTTGCTGGCGCTGGCCTATCCCGATCGCGTCGCGCAACAGCGGCGTGCCGGTGGCGCCGAATATCGTCTGGCCAATGGTCGTGCGGCGCTGTTTGCGGAAGCCGACAGCCTGATGAAAGAGCCGTGGATCGTCATCGCCGACCTCGGCAGCCGTCAGGGCCAGCGCGAAGAACGGATTTATCTGGCAGCGGATTTCGATCCGGCGCTGTTCGATTCCGTGCTCGCCGAACAAGTGCGCAACGTCGATCAACTGGACTGGGACGAGCGCGAAGGCGTGCTGCGCGCCGAGCGTCAGCGCAAGGTCGGCGAGCTGATTCTCAGCCGTGAACCGCTGACCGGTCTCGACGAAAATGCGCGCAGTCAGGCGCTGGTGAATCTGGTGCGACGCAAAGGTCTGGAGCTGCTGCCGTGGACGCCAGAGTTGCGTCAGTGGCAGGCGCGGGTGGCGCTGTTGCGGCAACTTGATCTGACTAATCAAAACGACAGTCAGTGGCCGGACGTCAGCGATGCAACCTTGCTCAACACCCTCGAAGATTGGCTGATGCCTTATCTGGGCAAGGTCTCGCGACTCAGCCATTTTGCCAATCTGGATCTGTCGAGCATCGTGCGTAATCTGCTGCCATGGCCGCTGCCGCAGAAGCTTGACGAGCTGGCGCCGCATCATCTGAGCGTGCCGTCGGGGTCGTCGATTCGGCTGGACTACAGCGAGTTTCCGCCGATTCTCGCGGTGCGTTTACAGGAACTGTTCGGGCTGGCGGATACGCCACGGATTGCTGGCGGGCGCCAGGTGGTCAAGTTGCATCTGCTGTCGCCAGCACGACGTCCGGTGCAGGTGACGCAGGATCTCGCCAACTTCTGGCGCAGCACTTATGCCGAGGTGAAGAAGGATTTGAAGGGGCGGTATCCGAAGCATTACTGGCCGGATGATCCGTTGGTGGCGGAGGCGACTGCGCGGATCAAGCCGCGCAAGTAAGAGCACTGGCGTGGCTTGATCGGTTTAACCGGTGTTGTTGTGATTCAGGCCTCTCCGTAGAGGCCTTGGGAAACACTGCGTTTGTGCTTGATGCCATAGAAAATCCACATCAACCCGATCCATACGGGAATTGCATACACAGCAATCCTAAAGACGGAATCCATCAACATCACGCCCAATATGAAGACCAGAAATGCCAGGCAGATATAGTTGCCGTAGGGATACCACAACGCCCTGAACAGCGGTATCTGGCGGGTCTTGTTCAAATGTTGCCGAAATTTGAAATGCGACAGACTGATCATCACCCAATTGATCACCAGCGTTGCAACCACCAGTGATAGCAGCAGTTCCAGTGCATATTGCGGGATGATGTAGTTCATCAGTACCGCAAACAGAGTTACGGCCGCCGACGCGAGGATCGAGCGTACGGGAACACCGCGTTTGTCTATTCTGGCCAGGCTTTGCGGCGCATCACCTTGCTCTGCCAGGCCCAACAATATGCGGCTGTTGCAGTAAGTCCCGCTGTTATAGACGGATAGCGCAGCAGTCAGTACCACGAAGTTAAGGATGTGCGCCGCGGTAGCACTGTCGAGCATTGACGACACCATGACGAAAGGGCTGGCACTGTAAGTATCGCCAGACGCGTTTAGTGAAATCAGAAGACTGTCCCAAGGCATCAGTGATAGCAAAACCACAAGTACGCCAATGTAAAAAATCAGAATGCGGTAGATCACCTGGTTGATTGCTTTGGGGATCACGGTGCGCGGGTTGTCGGCCTCGGCCGCAGTGAAGCCGAGCATTTCCAGGCCGCCAAAGGACAGCATTATCACCGCCATGGACATTGCCAGCCCGCCTACCCCGTAGGGGAAAAACCCACCTCGCTCCCACAAATTGCTTACTGCCGCTTGTGGCCCTCCAGTACCGCTGACTAGCAGATAACTGCCCATGGCAATCATGCCTATGACGGCCAGTACCTTGATGATGGCAAACCAGAATTCCGCTTCACCAAACATTTTCACATTGATCAGGTTGATGGCATTGATCAGCACAAAGAAGGCCGCAGCGGATACCCATGTCGGGATCTCTGGCCACCAGTAGTGCACGTTCTTGCCGATGGCGGTCAGTTCCGACATGCCGACCAGGATGTATAGCATCCAGCAGTTCCAGCCCGACAGGAACCCGGCGAATCCGCCCCAGTACTTGTGAGCGAAATGGCTGAAGGAACCCGCTACCGGCTCTTCCACGATCATTTCCCCTAGCTGTCGCATGATCAGGAAGGCGATGAAACCGCAAATCGCATAGCCGAGGATCATTGATGGGCCCGCCGACTTCAGTGCTCCTGCCGAACCCAAAAACAGTCCGGTTCCCACTGCCCCACCCAAGGCGATCAGTTGGATGTGTCGATTTTTCAGGCTGCGCTTCAGCACGCCTGAGCGCGCGTTGAATCCGCTCATTGGAATCGGCTCACGTAAGTTTTGATGAAAAGCGTTACAGAGAGTTTCGCGAGATTACTTTCGCGCTCGTGCCGAAGCGGTTGTTGGCACAGGAATGGTGGGCCGTTTTTTACTGTCATATTTCGTCTCGTCCTTGAAATTATTTTTCATCTATATCAATTGGTTGAGGGCTTTTTATGTCACCAATCGCAATGATTTCTTAATTGATCCTGATTAAAACTATTGGAAGAAACATATTTCTATCTGTTGAATTTGTAAATGGGGAGTGATATCTAATGCATCGCAGACGGAGATGCCGACGATTCCATGGATTTAAGGAGTGATGAAGGTGAAGGGCAGTAATGCAGAAGGAGTATTCGATTTTTCGGCCAGCGGATGCGCTGATCCGGGGCACTATTTTTCTAATGCTGCGCACGACATCCGTGAACGGTTGCTTAATGACGGTGCCGTGATCATTCGCGCCGCTGATCGGTGCAAGGATCCTGGTGAGTTTGAAAAGGCCATTGTCGCTATGGGCTTTGAAACCCGCGATTACGTTGGCGGAAGCTCTCCACGCTCGACCATACAGGGCAAGGTTATGGAGGCGACTCGCACCCCTCCCGACTGGTCCGTCATCCTTCATCAAGAAATGGCCTACGTAAAACGCCCACCCGAGATCATTGCGTTCGTTTGCGTGGAACCGGCCGGAAAAGGCGGCGAATCTGTCATCGGCGACATGCGCAAGCTGGAGCAACTGGTTGATCAAGCGACCTTGAAGCAGCTAACGGATCGCGGACTTAAATTGCGCAGAACCTTACCCAGCGAGGCGCGGGTCGATCTCAAACCGGGCGTCAAAAAAAGCTGGCAAGAGACCTTCTCTAGCGCCAGGAAATCCGAAGCAGAGTTGCTTTGCCGATCGCGTGGGTGGGACTTCGAATGGAACGGCGAAGACCTCGTTCTCTGGCAGGACTGTATTTCCCCGATGCGTCAGCATCCCCTTAAAGACGCAAACATCTGGTGCAATCAAGCGCATTTCTGGGGCGCGGCAGCCATGATCGAATGGGCGCGTATCGATGGTCGAGAGCAGGACGCCAGCGAGCTGATAAACGCGCATCGTAAAACCCCGCTACTGCTGGAAGCCATGTGTTTTGGTAATGGCGAGCCGCTTGCGGAAGACCTCACCTTGGAGCTTTTTCACGCCGTCAGGGGGCTGGAACGAGATGTCGATTTGGCTGAGGGCGATATTTTACTGCTCGATAATTTTCAGTTTGCACATGGTCGGCGCGCCTTTTCGGGCAGCCGGACAATCAACGTGATCATCGCCGATTGGGCGGGTCAACAGTCACACGTAGTTCAGGGATGAAAAAATGACCATTCAGGAAAAGAATTTCACGTCGGATAGCACCTATGTGCTGACCCCCGGTGTCGATGTATGCCTAAAGGATCTGATCCGGTTTGCCCGACCCGGCAAGACAGTAGTCGCATCCCAAGCCACGCGACAAAGGGTTCAGGCATCGAGAGATGCCTTGGAAAACCTCGTTGCGCAGGGGGCGGTCATCTATGGCGTGAATACCGGCATGGGCGGCTTCGTTGACCACCTCGTGCCTATCGAGAAAGCCCACGAGCTTCAATCCAATCTGATTCAGGGCGTATCGACAAACGTCGGTGAGCGATTCCCGGACAGCGTCGCCCGGGCCACAATGTTTGCGCGAATTGTTTCATTATCACGCGGTAACTCGGCGATCTCTCTGGAGAACTTTGATCGGTACATCGCCATCTACAACGCAGGCCTTATCCCTGAAATTCCGAGTAAAGGTTCTCTTGGCACCAGTGGTGATCTGGGGCCATTGGCAGCGGTTGCGCGGATGTTAACCGGTGATGGTTACGCCTATCTTGATGGTGTGCGCATTCCGGCGACACAAGCGCTTGAGCAATTTGGCCTGGCACCGTTACACCTGAGCTACAAAGAAGGGTTGGCACTGATCAATGGCACGTCCTGCATGGTAGCGGTCGCGGCAATGAATGTGGTCGAGTCCCGAGAACTGCTTGAACAATACACCTCGATTTCCGCTTTCTCCTTCGAGGCGTTGCAGGCCCGGGTACGTCCTTTTCATCCTGACGTTCACAAGTTGAAACCGCACTTGGGGCAGCAAAAAATTGCCGAGGCCATTTGGGACGATCTTCAAGGCTCGGAGTTGGCGATTGATGACATTGAACTCTCGTCGCAACTGAGTGCGCTGCGAACTGACGAGGTACGTCAGGAGGCCATGCCCATTGAAGATGCCTACTCGATTCGCTGCACACCCCAGATTCTGGGGCCGGTGCTGGAAACCATCGAGTTCGTCGAGCGCATCGTCACCAACGAACTGAACTCATCCAACGACAATCCGTTGATCACTCCCGAGAATGGTGAGGTTTTTCACAACGGCCACTTTCATGGGCAGTACATTGCCTCGGCCATGGACTACCTGACGATCTCCATGATCACGATGTGCAACCTTTCTGATCGGCGCATAGATCGCTTCCTGACGAAGGCCAACAGCAATGGTCTGCCGTCTTTCCTCTGCGCTGAAAATGGCGGTCTGCGTTTCGGTCTTATGGGTGGGCAGTTCATGTCGGCCTCTCTGACGGCGGAAAACCGATCGCTCGCCACGCCGGTTTCGATCCAGACCCTGACCACCACCGCCGACTTCCAGGACGTGGTTTCGTTTGGTCTTATTGCCGCGCGTCGTGTGGCTGAAGTGTTGCAGAACACGCGGTATGTCATTGCCTTCGAACTGATATGCGCAGCCCAGGCAGCCGATATTCGCGGTTGCACAAAGTTAGGCCAGCAGGGCCGTGCCTGGCATGCCCGAGTGCGTGAACTGATCCCTTATCTGGATCGGGATATTGCGTTGACCGGGTATCTGGAAAGCATCGTTGCCCACATTCTTGGGGGGCACAGTCGATGAGTTCGTCAGGCAACAAGAGCGCAGTGGCAGGCGCTGAGTCGCTGGAAGCGGATTGCCGTAATGCCCGGCTGCACGCTAACGAAAATCCGCTGGGAGCATCGGGTCTGGCACTGCACCTGTGCATGTCGATGCCGTCACTGCTCAGCGAATACCCTGAGGTGACTTACAAGTCGCTTCGCACGGCCATCGGTGAACGTTGGAACGTTGATCCCGAGCGTGTGGTGGTCGGGGCAGGTTCTGATGAGTTGATTGATATTTCATTGCGTAGTTTGTTGCAGGCTGGCAGCCGGATCGTGGCACTGCAGCACAGCTTCAAAATGTACAAAATCAGATCCGAGCTTCTGGGGGCTGACTATAGTGAGATCTTTCCCGCCAGCGGAGAAGGTTACGACACTACACTCAATATTGCCCTTCAAAAGAATCCGGATGTGGTTGTGCTGGTAAACCCGTCGAACCCTTTGGGCGACTATCTCTCTCCATCCGCACTGCTAAAACTTGTTGCTGCCATTCCGGAAAGAACGACGGTCATCATTGATGAAGCGTATGCAGAGTTCGCCCCGGATCGCGAGAACTCGCCTGGCGTGCAGATCGTAAACGCTCGGAAAAACTCGATATGCCTGCGTACGTTTTCAAAGGCGTATGGCATTGCGGGGTTACGTTTGGGTTGGGCTTATGCCAGCGCTGATCTGGTTCCGGTTCTGCAGGCACGGCGCGCGCCATACAACGTCAGCTCATTCTCTGCCCTCGCCGGTGAGTATGCACTTTGGGATGCTGATCATCTGGAAAAGACAGCGACGCATTGCCTTGTGTGGGGGCAGGAGATTGTCAGTCTGTTCCAGGGCTATGGCGTTCAAGCCAGAAGTCGCTATGTCAACTTTGTATTCGTCGAGTTCAACAGCCCCCACGCCTGTAAGTCGTTACATGACTACCTGGCGCGTGAAGGATTTCTGACATCGCCATTGACTGATTATGGCCTTGATAACTGCCTCAGAATCTCGATAGGTAGCCAGGTGCAGATGACCCGTTTGTGCGATGTTCTCAGAAAAGAGCTGGACGCGGTTGAGCGCCAAAAAGGCCCGAGAGATGTGGATGCCCTCAACCATTCGCACAGGCTCCCAACCACACTGAGCGAGAACTGACTCGAGGTAAAAATGAGCGGAACACAGCCTTTATTTCATGAAAATCCGTATCTGAAGCAACTGGAATGTCGAGTCGATCTGCTTGAGCGCGACGATGCCGGTCTTCCTTTTGCACTCCTTGGCGAAACGGTTTTCTACCCGCAGGGAGGCGGCCAGCTCGGAGATCGAGGCGTGTTGCACATTCAGGGGACGAAGGCGGGTGAGACTTTAAAACGGCTGGAAGTTATCGCCACGAAAAAAAGGGATGATCAGATTCGGCATTACCTAAAGGTCGACGATGAAACATTCGCGCTGCTGAGCGAGCCTAAGAATGCACAGCAGGCGACAGCCACTCTCGACTGGTCATTACGCTATCATCAGATGCGTGTTCATTCGGCCATGCATTTGATCCACTGCATGCTTGAGCAAACGCTGGGGCGCTCCATTCAACACCCGGTGCGCTCGCCGCTGAGTGACGACGGAGGGGAAAATCAATACGAGTTTGTCGAAGAGTTCGACGAAGACAGTTTGAGGCAGGCGACTGATGCCCTGAACGAGTTTTGCTCTGCAAGTCATGAGATTCGTACGGAAGCGGATACCAGCCAAGGACAAGGATTTCGTTGGTGGAAATGCGAAAACTGGTCAATCCCTTGCGGGGGAGTTCATGTACGTAATACGCAAGAAATAGGCTTGGTGACTTCCAGTATGAAAATCAAGAAGAACACGACCAGAGTGGTCATCACTCTGTCGGCAGAGGCTGAAGAGCTTGGATAACAAACGAGCGTTTGGTGCGTTTCTCATGCAATTGCGGATTGATGCCGGGCATCTGAAGATTTCGACGTTTCTCGAAGAGGTCAACATCCCGTTTTCGGCCAATTACTACCGTGACGTAGAGGCCGGAAGAAAGTACCTGAGTATCGATGCTGCCGTCGAACTGCATGACCATTTGGATATCGACGCTTCCAGTAAGGTCAGCTTCGATTATTACTGGCATTACTTCAGAGACTTGTTGCCGGCCAATGTCCACGAGATGTTGTTTGGCAAAGGGGTCGAGGTCACGGATCTTTCGTCCAGGCTGGAGCTTCGAGAGCATGATTCGAAGATACTGCGTCGGGCGCTGAGTTTGAGTCGGTATGAGCGTGAGTTCATCATAACCGAGGAAGTCGTCAAGGCATTCGAGGAGAACTTCGAGTTGCTGCCATTGATGACTTATCTCTATATGGTCGACAGTGCGTCCGTTGCGGAGATGCAGTTGGTTTGCCAACAGCTAGGCCTTGCCTACGACGAACGAACTGAAGCGTTTCTGAACCTCGTCTCGAAGGAACGAAGCACCACTGATGACCCTTTTGTTCGTCACGCACCTACGCTGAGAATGCCAAGAACAGCTGATGCGTTGCAGCTAAAGGATATGTTCCTGCGTCATGAAGTGGAACGATCGCTGACCAAACCTGAAAAAAGTGAATATTTTGATGTTTCAGGTTCTTTTAAATACAGCTCGATGGTGACACTCAAAGACGCAGAAATAGAGCAAATTCAGGATCGTCTTGTCGATCTCTTCTCCTTGATCGAAGTGCACAACAAATCCGGCACCCAGCTAGAGGATAAGGATGCTCAACCTTATTTCTTCGGGATGATAGTTTCTGGCCGTCCTGAATACGATGGACGTGGAGCCCGAACCGCCAAAAAAAGCAAAAAGTGAAAACAGAGAAGACGGGAGTCACCGCGTTCTCTGTTCGATGATCTGTGTCAGTCAAACGCTCACAGGAATGCGCGGGTTGGCGCAGTGATGGACCGATAAAAACAAATCTGGCCGTGATCAGTTAGCACAAGGATGAGACTAATGAATGCTTTGGTTGTTGAAAAACTTCGTCTGTTGTTTGGCGAACGCTTGAGGCTTGAAAACAGCATCCGGCAACAATTCTGCCAAGCGCCGCCCGGTATTGAATTGAGCCCGCCCGACGCGGTAATCACCGTTCGAAGTGAAGAAGAAATCATTCAGGTTGTGCGGCTTTGTCACGAACATGGCGTAGCGATGATTCCGGCCGGAGCCCGGTCATCGCTTGAAGGACAAATCAATGCGCCACGTGGTGGAGTGTGTGTCGACTGTTCTGAGATGAACGCGATTCTTAGCATAAACGCGATGGACATGACTGCAACCGTTCAGCCAGGAGTTACCCGCGAACAACTGAACAGTTACTTGCGCGACACTGGTCTGTTTTTTTCAGTTGATCCTGGCGCTAACGCGTCGATGGGCGGAATGGCTGCGACGCGAGCCTCGGGCACCAACTCCGTTCGTTACGGGACGATGGCAGCCAACGTCAAAGCTGCACGCTGGGTCATGGCTGATGGGGCAGTTGCGCAAATAGGCTGTAGAGCACCTAAATCTGCCATGGGCCTGGATTTGCTGGCTATCGCTGTAGGTTCAGAAGGAACCCTCGGTATCTTCAGTGAGCTGGAAGTCAGGTTACACCCTGTGCCTGACACAATTGTCGCGGGCGTCTGCTCGTTTGACTCTGTCGACAACGCCGTACAGACAGTTGCCACTGCACTCGGACAAGGCCTGTCGATTGCTCGAATCGAGTTGTTGGATGTCAACGCTGTCCGCGCGTGCAATGCCTATTCTCCTGCGCTGGATTTGCCGGAGGTACCTCATCTTTTTCTTGAGTTTCACGGGGATAAATCGACGGTCGCCAGCAACGTTGAAATATTCACCGATTGTGCACATGAGTTCGGCGGTCAACTAAAGATCTCTCAACGTGTTGAAGAGCGAACGGCCCTGTGGAAAGCGAGGCATGACGCTTGGTGGGCATTTCACGCGTTCTATAACGGCCGCAAGGGACTGGCCACTGATGTATGTGTGCCGTTGTCATCGCTTAGTGCCTGTATCAGCGCCACTGCTGCAGACATTATCGCTTCCGGGCTCGACGCGCCGCTGATTGGCCATGTCGGCGACGGTAATTTCCACTTGTTGATCATGCTTCAGGAAGGGCAGGACGAGAGTGTGGAGATTCAGGCGTTTCTAAGTCGACTGTCGAGTCGTGCATTGTCGTTCGGCGGGACGGTCAGCGGAGAGCACGGCGTCGGTCAGGGCAAAGTGAAATGGATGTCGGCCCAGCACGGTACGGCGCTGCCGATTATGCGGGCAATCAAAAAGGCCTTGGATCCGGCGAATATCCTCAACCCCGGCAAGATGTATCACCCGCTTACCGTTGATGCTCTGTAAGCGTCGATTTTTCATTTTTATGGATGGATGTGAAAGATATGCGACAAATTTTGATAGTCGGAATTAACAAGGTATCCATCAAGTACGTTTGCGAGGCAATTCGCAGTGCGGGGTTTGAGCCAATACTGTCGGTGGACCCTGCAGGTTTTCATGGCGCAGCCAAGGCAGTATTCGATGGGGTCACCTGCATTCCCGCATTTAGCGATACCGACGCGCTATCTGCTTACTTGCAGGCCAATAAAGAACTGGTGAGTGCGATCCACAGCATCACAACTTTTTTTGACGAACTCTTTCCAATGGTGTCGGCAGTCGCCAAAGCGTTTGGATTTAATGCACCGCCTGCTGAATTCGCCAAGCTCTCATCCAAGGAGTTTGTCGGTGGCCTGATACCTGAACATGTTCCAGCAGAGACCTGTGTCTTGCTCAATGATGGAGACTTCGAGATATCGTGGCTGACGCCTGGTATCAAAAATGATGTTGTGCTGAAACCCTCGGTCGGCTCCGGCGCGGTGGCGACGATGTTGCTTACCATCGCGGCAAATGAGGATCCTTCCAGCGTGATCAAGTCGGCGATTCTGGGGAGTGGAATTGATCAGCCTGAAAGCACTGCGTGGATCGTTCAGGCGCACTGTGAGGGTGATCTCGTCAGCATGGAAGGTTTCGCCCAAGACGGGCAGGTAGTTTTTCTTGGCTTGTCCAAGCGCAACCGTGTCGGTTTCACCGAAGTCGCTAATCAGTTTCCAGCCAACGAGATGATCGGTTTAACCGTTCGTTCGAAAATCGAGACGGCCGTGTGCGATCTGATCGCACGTGCAGAATTCGATAACGGTTTTTTCCATTGCGAGTTCATTGCTACACCGTCTACGGCTTACCTTATCGACGCCAATATGGGCCGTCTCGGCGGTGCGAGTATTGTCGAGCAAATTGCCTTGGCCTATGACCTGGCGCCTGCCACTGTTCTGCAACACGTTGCTCTGCTGCCGCTGGGACTACTCGAGAGCACACTCCACTACAAACCTGTCGAGCAGTGTCGCCAAACTTTGAGTTACTGGTATTGCCTGGATCAAGAGGCCATCGTGCATGACTGGGAAATTCCGCTCCTGTCTTCCATTCATACACCGATCGCCAATGTAGGCAGCCTGATCGTGCCTATCGGTACGTCTGATTACGCCTGGGTCGGCATGCTCACCGGCTACGCAGACGTTGTCGTACGCGAGATAGGGCAAGTGCTTATTCATACGGATCGCGGCACTAGAAGGCCGGTCTTCCAATGATCTACTTCGTCCGGTTTCTATCGTCCGCCGCTTGGAGTTGTTTCTATCCGTTCATGGCCATTTGGCTCAACTCGGCTGTAGGTCTGAGTACCAGCGCAGCCGGCATCGTCGTCGGCTTCGCCATTGTTTCAAACCGGGTGGGTGCACTGGCCTTTCAAGGCGTGATGGACAAGATTGATCGCCGACGTGAAATTGCCCTCGCGTTACTGTGTGTGGCAGTGGCCGCGTGTTTAATGCTGGCGACGGCTGCGGCGGGAGTTACCCACGTACTGATCTGGATCGTTTTGGTGGTGGTGTTTGGCGTGGCCAATTCGATCGCGACGATTTCGCAGATCTCATACATTGTTCAGTACTTTCGCGAGGGCGAGCACGAGCGAGTGCTTTCCTATGAGAATGTCGCTGCGAACGCGGGCGCTGGAATAGCACCGTTTGTTGCATCGTTGATACTGGCTGGAACGGGTTATTGGTTTGTTGCTCTGCCATTACTGTTAGGTGTTCTGGCAACTGCGTCCACTACGCTGATTCCTCACCTGACAAGGTCAACAATCGCGGCATCAGACAGTCTCGTGTCTTCGGCGAGCATCTCCGACGCGTCGCCTAAAGTTGTTGCGTTCATGATTATCAACTTTTTGACCATGATCGGTTATGCGCAGTTTTATTATGTATTCCCAACCTATGCGACGGAGCGTTTCTCCAGTGAGTTGGTCGGTGTGTTGTTTCTGGTGGCCAGCGGCATCATTATTTTCAGTCAGGTCTATATAACGTCGCTCTCGCAGCGGGTTTCACGGTTGTGGCGGGTCATTGTTTCGAACCTGTTGATCGGCGCGGGTTGCCTGCTATTAATGATTTCGTCTCAAGTGCAGGCAATTCTGTTCCTCGTCGTGGTTTTTATTGTGATTGGCGAGATGATCTGCGGCCCGCTGTATCAGGCCCAAGCTGTAAAAATATGGAAAGGGCGCAGTTCTGTAGCGATGTCCGTGCAGACTTGTGTGTGGGGGGCTGCCGAGGCGACGGCTGCTGTACTCGGACTTCTGGCTGTCGCCAATGAGCTCAGCTTCTTGTCTTTCCTGCTGGGATTTGCTGCCTGCGTAATCGCCGCTGTTGGCGCGTGGATATCGATTGCCATGAAGCGCCCGTTGATCGGCATAGAAATCGAGCAGCGATCACCGCAGGTTTCCTGAAGGGTAGGGGAGTATTCAATTACCGGTCTTGGCCGTCAGTTGTTCGCGGCAATAATCGGCGAACAACTGCGCCGGTTTGGTCAGTTGCCCACGCTTGAGCCACGCGGCCACCAACCCTGAGCCAGTGACGTCTTCGGCAATCTCGACGCACGCGACTTTCTTGCCGTCGTAGGTGCATTCCGAATGCGGCCTCGTCACCAGAATCGAAAAGCCAAATCCCTGACCCACCATCCCGCGCACCATTTCAATCGATGGCGAGCTGAACTCGATGCGCGGCGTCAGCCCCAGCTCTTCGAACAGGCTGACGAAGTAAGTCCGGCTCGGTTGCACATCGAGCAAGATCATCGGATCAAGGCACAAATCCCGCAGCGACACCTGCTTGTACTCGGCAAAGCGATGATCCGCCGGCAGTAGCGCATATGGCCGTTGCGCCGGCATCAGCGGTTCGGTCTGAATGGTCGCGTCGAGCTCATGTTCGTAGAGAATCACCAGATCGAACGCACCCGACGTCAGGCCCTGCACCAACTCCTGTTGCTCGCCGTCGCGAATGCGGATTTTCACTCCGGGATACAGCGCGGAAAACCCGGCGATCAATTGCGGCAGGTACAACGGCGCGACGGTTTCGAAGCAGCCGATATCGATTTGTCCCGCGACAATGTCGTTGTCGGCCAGTGCGTTCTGTTCGAACTCCTTGGCCATGCGCAGCAGTTCTTGTGCCTTGCGGAAAAACCGCGCACCGCTGGGCGTCAACGACACGCCTTGGGCGTGATGACGGATCAGCAGTTGCACGCCGAAGCTGTCTTCCAGACCTTTGATCGCGGTGGAGATCGCCGGTTGCGCGATGTACAGCTTGCGCGAGGCTTCGGCAACGCTGCCGCATTCGACGGTGGTGATGAAGTATTTCAACTGACGCAAATTGTAGGCGGCCACGGCAAACCTCAGGACGAGCGGACTCGACTTCAAAGCAATTTGTGCGCCGCCACGTCCGTTGCGCGACGATGTTTTTATCCTTCAACCATAGCCACCTGCGCAGCGATTGGGTGAAGTCATTGCCCAGTGTTTTTATTGCCTGCGAAGATATTTTTACTATTTTTAGCCCGCGCGGGCCTGAGCGACCATCGATTCACAATAACGTCTCAGGAGCATCCGTCGTGTTCGAGCTTGCAGAGTGGCAGCGCCGTGCCGTTGCGTTGAAATTTCCCGATCAAGCCGTGATCGACGGCCAACATTGCGCCGCGCAGTCGGGGCAGACCTTTGCTGCGATCAATCCGGCGACCGGGCAATGCCTGGCGAATGTCGCTGCTTGTGGCGAGGAAGATGTCGACGCGGCGGTGCGCAATGCACGGCAAGTGTTTGAGTCGGGCTCCTGGTCGCAACGCCCGCCCGCCGAGCGCAAACAAGTGCTGTTGCGTCTGGCTGATCTGCTGATGACCCATCGCGAAGAACTGGCCTTGCTCGATTCGCTGAACATGGGCAAACCGGTGATGGACGCCTACAACATCGATGTGCCGGGCGCTGCTGGCGTGTTCCGTTGGTACGCCGAAGCCATCGACAAACTTTACGATCAAGTCGCGCCCAGTGCGCCGAATGTGCTGGCGACGATTACTCGCGAAGCGCTCGGGGTGGTTGCGGCGGTGGTGCCGTGGAATTTCCCGTTGGACATGGCCGCGTGGAAACTCGCCCCAGCATTGGCAGCGGGCAATTCTGTGATTTTAAAACCGGCCGAGCAGTCGCCGTTTTCGGCGTTGCGCTTGGCCGAGCTGGCGCTGGAAGCAGGATTGCCGGCGGGGGTGCTCAACGTGTTGCCGGGTCTTGGCGAACAGACGGGCAAGGCGTTGGGTTTGCACGCGGATGTCGATTGTCTGGTGTTCACCGGCTCGACCCAGGTCGGCAAGTATTTCATGGAATATTCCGCGCAGTCGAACCTCAAGCAGGTGTGGCTGGAGTGCGGCGGCAAGAGCGCCAATCTGGTGTTCGCCGATTGTCAGGATCTCGATCTGGCGGCGGAGAAAGCGGCGTTCGGGATCTTCTTCAATCAGGGCGAAGTCTGCTCGGCCAACTCGCGGCTGCTGGTGGAGCGTTCGATTCATGATGAGTTTGTTGAACGGCTGAAAGCGCAGGCTGAACGCTGGTTGCCGGGTGATCCGCTGGATCCGCAGAGCAGCGCGGGGGCGATTGTCGATAGCAAGCAAACGGCGAGCATCATGGGTTTTATTCGCAGTGCCGAGGAGTCGGGGGCGACGCGGATTTGTGGCGGGCAGCAGCGGCGAATTAATGGGTCGGACAATTTTATTGAGCCGACGATTTTTACCGGTGTGACGGCGGATATGCCGCTGTTTCGTGAAGAGGTGTTTGGCCCGGTGTTGGCGGTGGTGCCGTTTAACACTGAGGAAGAGGCGCTGCGCTTGGCCAATGACAGTGTTTACGGATTGGCTGCTTCGTTGTGGACGGATGACCTCAACCGCGCACATCGCGTGGCGCGGCAGTTGCGCGCGGGTACGGTGTCGGTGAATACCGTTGATGCGCTGGATGTCACGGTGCCGTTTGGCGGCGGTAAACAGTCGGGGTTCGGTCGTGATTTGTCGCTGCATTCCTTCGATAAGTACACCCAACTGAAAACCACCTGGTTTCAGTTGCGCTGATTGTTGCTGCCTTGAGAAAAGATCGCAGCCTTCGGCAGCTCCTACAGGTTTAGTGGTGTTCACACCTACCCCTGTAGGAGCTGCCGAAGGCTGCGATCTTTTGCATTTCAGACGCTTGCACCACTCTGGTTCGCACTGCTCTTTCACAGTGCGCACTACCCAGTTTTTTCATCATTTGCAGCCAACAATTTCCTGATTTTCCTCACCGCGCACATGGGCCACCATCGATCTTGCCCGCCAGCCGAATGTTGTCCGCCCAAGCGTCCGCGAGAGACCAACGGCAGCAACTGCACAACGGCCGGCGACCGTACTGCCCATGACAAAACTAAATCAACAGCGTCGGGAGTGCTCCATGATCAAGTCCTTGTGTCTCCGTCTCACTCACCCTCTGGCAATCACTGCTCTTGCCGCCACGGTCGCGACCAGCGCCCAGGCCGGCACCCTGTCCATCGGCCACACCACGTGGGTCGGTTACGGCACGCTTTATCTGGCTCAGGATCTGGGCTACTTCAAGGAAAACGGGTTGACCGTCGAATTGCCGGTGGTCGAAGAGGCGTCGATGTACATGGCCGCGCAGGCGTCCGGGCAATTGTCCGGCTCGGCGTCGACCATCGATGAAGTGCTCAAGTACCGTCCGCAGTTCTGCTTCAAAGCGGTCGCGGCGCTGGATGACAGCCATGGCGGCGACGGCGTGCTGGTCGGCAAAGACGTGAAGAGCCTGCAAGAACTCAAGGGCAAATCCGTGGCGGTCAACGAAGGTTCGACCTCGCAATTCTGGCTCTCGTACCTGCTGAAAAAGAACGGCATGAGCATGAGCGACATCACCGTGCAGAACATGACCGCTGACGATGCCGCCACCGCGTTCATTGCCGGTCGCGTGCCCGCCGCCGTGACCTGGGAACCGCACCTGTCGATGGTGCGCGACAAGCAGCAAGGCAAAGTGTTGATCGACAGCAGCAGCACCCCCGGGGTGATCGTCGATGTGGTCGCGCTCAATTGCAGCGTGATCGAGAAGCAACCGGAAGACGTCAAAGCGCTGGTCGCCGGTTTGTACAAAGCCGTGCAGTACACCAAGGATCATCCGGAAGACGCGTACAAAATCATGGCCAAAGGCGTCGGCGGTTACCTCTCCGATCCGAAGGAACTGGCCGCCGCTGCGCAGGGTGTGCGCTTCTACGATCAAGCGATGAGCGAGAAGCTGCTGGGTTCACCGGGCAAACCGGGCGACAGCGCGCCGCTGATCAAACTGGCCAACGAAACCGCCAGCGAATTGCAGGGCAAACCTTACAACGTCAGCAACGACGATCTGGTCGACAACCGTTTCGTTACCCCGCTCTAGGAGGCCTGCAATGTTCAAGCGCAAATCGTGGCTGAGCCGCAGCCTCACGCCGAAAACCGCATTGCCGGTGCAAGTGGTGTGGAGCGCTAGCGCTCTGGCCTGGGTGTTGTTGGTCGGTCTGTGGGCCGGACTTTCCTATGGCGGCATCGTGCCGGGAATGTTTTTGCCGACACCGGGCGCGGTGGTTGAAGCCGCCGTACGCCTGAGCCGCGACGGCACGCTCGGCACACACGTATGGGCCAGTGTCGAAGTGGTGATGGTCGGCTTCATCGTCTCGTCGCTGGTGGCGGTGCCGTTGGGGTTGCTGATGGGCAGCTTCCGCATCGTCCAGGCATTCCTTGAGCCGCTGGTGAACTTCATTCGTTACCTGCCGGTGACCTCGTTCGTGCCGCTGTTTATTTTGTGGATCGGCATCGGTCTGGAGCAGCGGGTTTCGGTGATTATTTTCGGCGTGTTCTTTCAGCAACTGGTGATGATCGCTGATGTGTCGAAGGGCATTTCCAAGGATCTGATCAACGCGTCCTACACCTTGGGCTCCAGCCGACGCGATGCGGTGTTGCATGTGATCGCGCCGGCCTCGGTGCCGGGCGTGCTCGACACTTTGCGCGTGACCATGGGTTGGGCCTGGACGTATCTGGTGGTGGCTGAACTGGTCGCCGCGTCCAGCGGTTTGGGTTACCTGAGCCTGAAAGCCATGCGCGGTTTTCAGGTGGACGTGATTTTCCTCGCCATCGCGATCATCGGCCTGCTCGGTCTGGTCACCGATCAACTGTTCCGTTTTCTCCGACTGAGGGTTGCCGCATGGGCTCAGTGACTGCTGCCAATCATCGTTTTATCGAACCCGTTGCCACCCCTGCGCAAGCCGCGCCGCGTTTGCAGGTGGACAAGGTCAGCCTGCGTTACAAGAAGCCCGACGGCGGCACATTTACCGCGCTGGAAGAGGTCTCGTTTGAAGTGCCGGATCAGCAGTTTTCGGTGCTGGTCGGGCCATCGGGTTGCGGTAAATCTAGCCTGCTGTATTTGACCGCAGGCCTGGCCGAACCGACCTCCGGCGAAATCTATGTTGGCGGCCAGCAAGTGCAGGGGCCGGGCGCGGATCGCGGCATGGTCTTTCAGAGTTACACGCTGTTCCCGTGGCTGACGGTGCGGCAGAACGTCGAGTTCGGGTTGAAACGTCGCGGCATGCCGGCGGCGCGGCGCAAGGAGATTGTTGATTACTACGTCAACGAAGTCGGCCTCGCCGGGTTCGCCGACAACTACGCCAAACAGCTGTCAGGCGGGATGATGCAGCGCGTGGCGATTGCCCGTGCACTGGCCAATGATCCGCAGATTCTGTTGATGGACGAACCGTTTGGTGCGCTGGACAGCCAGACGCGCTTGCAGATGCAGCAGTTGTTGCTGCGGGTCTGGGGCAACACTAAGAAGACTGTGTTGTTCGTCACCCATGACATCGACGAAGCAATTCTGCTCGGCGACCGGGTCTATGTGATGGGCGCGAAACCGGGGCGGATCAAACAGATTCTCGACGTGCCGATCGAACGCCCGCGTTCACTGGACATGGTGATGGAGCGCTCGTTTATCGACATGAAACGGCAGATCTTCGGGTTGCTGCATGACGACCTCGAAGAAGTGCACTGACCCCGCCGTTCTTGTAGGAGCTGAGCTTGCTCGCGAAAGCGGCGTGTCTGCAGCGCATTTATTGGCTGATCCTCCGTCTTCGCGAGCAAGCTCTGCTCCTACAAGGGTTGTGGTGATCATGGAGTGGCGGGGAGCAGGAAGCGCGCAATCACCGGCAGGTGATCGGAGATGCGCAACGTATCGTCCTGCCGCACCGTCGCTTCCACCCGTTTGATTTTCGGGCTGTAGAACAGGTAATCGACCGTGCGATCCGGGCCTCTGAGGCCAGGGTCGTTGGGGTAGTGGGTCAGCCACTGCGCGCGGTCGATGCCGCTGGCTTCGTTGTTATTCGGGATCATCGGGTACTTGTCCCACAGCAGGTGCAGTTCGCTGTCGGCGGAGTAGGGCGTGCGTTGCTCGGCGGGCAGGCGCCGATATTGTCCGAGTGGCAACAGATTGAAGTCGCCGCCGATGACCCACGGCAAACCCTGACTTTCGTACTTGTCGAGCACCTTGGTCATCGCTGTCACCTGCGCCTGCAAGGTGTCGTCCGGTTGGCTGGCGCGTTCCAGATGGGTATTGAACACCGTCAGTTGCCCGCCATCGCTGAGCGGCAGTTTGGTCGCGAGCAAGGCATCTTTCGGCTGAAACTGACGGCTGATGAAATTGGCCGGGGCCACCGGCAGTTGCAGGCGTTCGGCGTGTTCGATGCGGTAGCGGCTCAGGGTCGCCAGTTGCCGGCCAACGCTGCCAAAGATGTGCGGATCGGGGACGAAATCGGCCTTCCAGTCAAAGGCATGGGCGCTGCACGGGTACAGATCGGAGACGCGCTCCTGCAACAGCTTGAGCTGGTTCTGGTAGTCGCTGGCCTTGGCGCCGTCATCGAGTTCCTGCAACAGCACCACATCGGGTTGCTCGTCGCGGATCACCCGCGCCACTTCGTCGAGGCTGAAGGCCATGTCTTCCGTGGTCGGCGCTTCATCATTGCCTTGCGCCAGATCATTCCAGAACACGTAACGCTTGCCGGCCAGGTATTGCACGTTCCAGGTCATGACCTTCAAGGCTTGGCCCGGCACCAGCGTCGGCGGCGTTCCGGTGCAACTGACCGGCAAGGTTTCGCGGGCGTCGGGGCGCCAGGTCAGGCTGTAGATCAGCCCGCCGATCAGGACGAGGGCGAGCAGGGCAAGCGCAACGGTGTAGCGCAGTAGGCGGGTCATGGCTCGGCTTATAGCGTTACAGAAAGTGGCCCCGAGCATACCTGACGGCAGGCGCGAAGCCCAAGGGCTGCCGTGTCAGAGCGCTCTGTCACTTTTGTCAGGCGATTCGCTGATCAGCATGAAAAGCCGGAACAAGACCACACTGGTGAACAGTTGCAGGAAGCTGTGAGCGCTGTCGATCAGCACGGCGATCGCCGGGTTCTGCGGCTCTGGATACACCGCCAGTGTCGCGCCTTTGAGCAGCCACAGCGGCGTCATCACACAGAGAATGCACAACAGAATCCGCCAGAAGTGCCCACGGGTCAGGCGCAGGCTTTCTTTCATCGCCTGCAACGGGCCGAGGCCGCGCAGCACCAGCAGGTACTCGCCGAACGCGAGCATCACCATCAACATCAGGCCCGGCAGGAAATACAGCGACAGGCCGAGCAGGATCAGCAAGGTGTTGAGTGCCGTGAGCAGGGCGAAACGCGGCCACAGGCGCGCCGACATCGCCAGCAGATCAAGGGTGCGCGGCGACTCGCCACGGGTGCGCGCGTCGAGAAACAAAATCAGGGCTGCGGTGTACAACGGATAAACCAGCAGGCCGACGACCACGCTGACCGAGGAAAAACTGTCCGGGTCGGTGTTGTGATCGACCACTTGTTGCAGCAGCGCTTCGAAGATCACCAACGGCAGGCACAGCTGCACGATGCTGGCCAAATGGCGTTTGAAGAAATACAGGGAGTCGCGCAGCACTTCGAAGGCATTCATCAGTCGGTATCGCAGGTCGAAAACAGTGGCTCACATTAACCGATGCGGCGCGGGGCGACACAAACGTAAACATTCGGTAAAGGTCGTTGAAACATCCTGTCACTGTCTCCATTACAGGAGAGCACCTTGTCCGTCGTGGACGAGGGCAACGTTATCCCCGGCAATCTACGAGGTCGCCATGAACAGCGAAGAGCAAACCCTGATCGATGGACTGTTTTCCCGGCTGCAACAGGCCGAAACGGAGGCAGCCCCGCGCGACGCCCAGGCTGAAACGCGGATCAAGGAACACCTGACACGCCAACCGGCGGCAGGTTATTTCATGACCCAGGCGATTCTGGTGCAAGAGGCTGCGCTGAAGAGCCTTGATGAGCAGAACAAGCAACTGACCCAGCAAGTCCAGCGCTTGCAGGCTGAATTGCAATCGGCCAAGGCGCAGAGTGCTGCGCCTGCTTCGAGCGGTGGCGGTGGTTTTCTGTCGAGCATCTTTGGTGGCAGCCCGCGTCCGGCGCCGACCCAGAGTGCAGCCCCATCGTCGACTGGCGGCTGGCGCGAACCGGCACCGCAGCAGAATTATGCGGCGCCCGCGCCACAACAGAATGTCGGTGCACCACCACCAAACTACGCGCAACAAGCGGCCCCGGCGGCCGGCAGCAGCTTCCTCGGCGGCGCCATGAAAACCGCCGCCGGTGTGGCGGGTGGCGTGATGCTGGCGCAGGGCATCAGCAGCCTGTTCCACCACAACCAGCAACCGGAAGAAATCGTTGAAGTGATCAAGGAAGAGCCGGCGCAGGTGGCCGACCAGAGCAACAGTGGCTGGGGCGATGATCAGCGCATGGCCGGCAACGATCAGGGCGGATTCACCGACACCGATTACAGCAACGACGACAGCTCATCGTTCTTCGATGACGATGACTCCTTCGTCTGACCAACGGTCAATCATCAAGCAACACAACCCCTGTGGCGAGGGAGCTTGCTCCCGCTGGACTGCGCAGCAGGCCTTCTTTTAAAAGAAAGGGCCGCTACGCGCCCCAGCGGGAGCAAGCTCCCTCGCCACAGTGTTTTTTACTGGCATACTGAGCGCCTTTTTCGGGCCATGCGCCTGATCCCGCTTCGTGCGCTCGCGCGCTCACAGGAACTCCGGTGAAAAAAATCGCAGTGTTCGCCGACGTGCAGAACCTCTACTACACCGTGCGTCAGGCCTATGGTTGCCATTTCAACTATGCCGCGCTGTGGGCCGATATCAGCAAGGACGGGCAGATCGTCGAGGCCTACGCCTACGCGATCGACCGTGGCGACAGCAAGCAGCAGCAGTTCCAGCAGATCCTGCGCAACCTCGGCTTCACCGTGAAGCTCAAGCCTTACATCCAGCGCAGCGACGGCTCGGCCAAAGGCGATTGGGACGTCGGCATCACCCTCGACATCATGGACGCCGCCGACCATGTCGACGAAATCGTCCTGGCCTCGGGTGACGGTGATTTCGATATGCTGCTCGAACGCATCATCAGCAAACACGGCGTGCAAGCGGTCGCCTATGGTGTGCCCGGCCTGACCGCCAATTCGCTGATCCGCGCCGCCAGCCGTTACGTGCCGATCGAAGGCGCACTGTTGCTCAAGAATTGATTTGAACGGAGTTGAACCCGGTTTGGAACGCATTGCAGTCATCGACTTTGAAACCACCGGCCTCTCGCCGAACAGCAGCTGTCGCGCCACGGAAATCGCCGTGGTCATGCTGGAAAACGGCCGCATCGTCGAGCGTTACCAGAGCCTGATGAACGCCGGCGTACGCGTCCCGGCGTTCATCGAACAACTGACCGGCATCAGCAACGCCATGCTGCGCACCGCGCCGTCGGCCGAACAGGTGATGAACGAGGTCAACGAGTTTGTCGGCTGCACGCCGCTGCTCGCGCACAACGCCTCGTTCGACCAGAAGTTCTGGGACTTTGAGCTGGGCCGGATCAAGCGCACGCGGTTGCAGAATTTTGCCTGCTCGTTGCTGCTCGCTCGGCGGCTGATGCCGGCGGCGCCGAACCACAAACTCGGCACCCTCACGACCTTCGCGCGCCTGCCGCACACCGGCCAGGCTCACCGGGCCATGGCCGATGCCGAGATGGCGGCCAACCTGATGGCGCATCTGGCTGAAGAACTGCGCGGCAAGCATGGCGTGCGCGAGCTATCGCACGACCTGCTGTGCAAACTACAGAAAGTCCCCGCCGCGAAAGTCAGCGAACACCTGCAGCGCTACCGCTAATCCCGACCACCTGATCATTCCCACGCTCTGCGTGGGAATGCCTCAACGGACGCTCCGCGTTCGGCTTTGGATGGGACGCGGAGCGTCCCGGGCTGCGTTACCACGCGGAGCGTGGGAACGATCAACTGACTCACCGCCATCGCCGGCAGGGCTGATTCCCACATTGGTTCAGTGCTGATTTCTCAAAAGTGTACCGGCGCGATAAACAGGTTTTGTAACTTAATTTTGCCTGCCAGCCTTTCTAGAATAACCAATCCACCGACCCTGACCTTCGAGCCGCCCATGCCTGCCCTGCGCCGTTTTTCCCTACCGCTGATCGCCGCTTTTTTTGCGCTGTACGTGATCTGGGGATCGACCTATCTGGTGATCCGCATCGGCGTTGAATACTGGCCGCCGTTGATGCTCGGTGGTGTGCGCTTCGTGATTGCCGGCACGCTGATGTACGCATTCCTGCGTTGGCGCGGGGCACCGGCGCCGACCTGGGCGCAGTGGAAAGCGGCGGGGATCATCGGGGTTTTGCTGCTCAGTTTTGGTAACGGCGCGGTGAGTGTGGCCGAACACACCGGTGTGGCTTCGGGCGTGGCGGCATTGGCGGTGGCGACGGTGCCGTTGTTCACGTTGCTGTTTGGTTATTTCTGGGGCGCACGCAATACGCGTCTGGAATGGGCCGGGGTCGCGTTGGGGATTATCGGCATCGCCATGCTCAACATGGGCTCCAACCTGCAATCGAGTCCGCTGGGAGCGGCGTTGCTGATTTTTGCGGCGGCGACCTGGGCGTTCGGTTCGGTGTGGAGCAGACATTTGCCGTTGCCAGCGGGCGCAATGGCCAGTGCGGTGGAGATGTTGGTCGGCGGCGTGGTGCTGCTGATCGGTAGCGCGATGACCGGTGAACGCCTGCAAGCCGTGCCGCCGATGGAAGGCTGGCTGGCGCTGGCGTACTTGATCTTCTTCGGCTCGATCATCGCCTTCAATTCTTATATGTACCTGCTCAAGCACGTGCGTCCGGCGGCGGCGACCAGTTATGCCTACGTCAACCCGGCGGTGGCGGTGTTGCTCGGGATCGTGTTTGTCGGCGAGACCATCGGCATCGAAGAAGCGCTGGCGATGCTGGTGATCATCAGCGCCGTGGTGTTGATTGGTCTGCCGCAGTGGCGTCGTCCGGTGCAGCCGCCAGTCGTGGCGCCGACAGCCGTTCCCACAGAAACGCGTACGAATTAGGGTAAACTGCGCGGCATTGCATGCCTGCGTTATTTTTTCCTACGGTACTTCCATGACTTTCGCCACCCTTGGCCTGATCGAACCCTTGCTGCGCTCCCTCGAGAAGCTCGGCTACCAGACCCCGACGCCGGTTCAGGCGCAAGCCATTCCGGCCGTGCTGGCCGGTCGTGACCTGATGGCAGCGGCCCAGACCGGCACCGGCAAAACCGCCGGTTTCGCCTTGCCACTGCTGCAGTTGCTGGCCATGGAAGGGCCGAAAGTCGCCGCCAACTCGGTGCGCGCACTGATTCTGGTGCCGACCCGCGAACTGGCCGAGCAGGTTCACGAAGCCGTGCGCCAGTACGCCGAAAACCTGCCGCTGCGCACCTACGCGGTGTACGGCGGCGTCAGCATCAACCCGCAAATGATGAAGCTGCGCGGCGGTGTTGACCTGCTGGTGGCGACGCCGGGCCGTCTGCTCGACCTGTTCCGCCAGAAGGCGCTGAAATTCAATCAGCTGCAAACCCTGGTGCTCGACGAAGCCGATCGCATGCTCGACCTCGGTTTCTCTGAAGAACTGTCGAACATTTACCGCGCACTGCCGAAGAAGCGTCAGACGCTGCTGTTTTCCGCGACCTTCTCCGACGACATCCGCCTGCTCGCCGGGCAGATGCTCGACGATCCGCTGACCGTTGAAGTCAGCCCGCGCAATGTCGCCGCCAACACCGTCAAGCAGTGGATCGTTACGGTCGACAAGAAGCGCAAGGCCGAACTGTTCGTGCACCTGATGCGCAAGAACAAGTGGAAGCAGGTGCTGGTGTTCGCCAAGACCCGTAACGGTGTCGATGCGCTGGTGGAGAAACTTCAGGGCCTCGGTGTGAACGCCGACGGTATCCACGGCGACAAGCCGCAGGCGACCCGTCAGCGTGCACTGGATCGGTTCAAGCTTAGTGAAGTGCAGATTCTGGTCGCGACCGACGTAGCTGCCCGTGGTCTGGATATTGAAGATCTGCCGTTGGTGATCAACTTCGATCTACCAATCGTGGCTGAGGATTACATCCACCGTATTGGCCGGACTGGCCGTGCAGGTGCGACCGGTGAGGCGATCTCGCTGGTGTGCGCGGATGAAGTGAACATGTTGTCGGCGATTGAAATGCTCACGCGCCAGACCTTGAAGCGTCAGAACGAGCCGGATTTTGAGCCTGAACACCGTGTGCCGGACACCGATGCCAGCGGTCAGGTGATCAAGAAGCCGAAAAAACCGAAGAAGCCGAAAGCTTCCGGTGGTGGTGGCAAGCGTAATTTGGGCAAATGGGTGGACAGCGGCGAGACGCAGGCGCCGGAGCCTTCGGTCAAGCCTGTGCGCAAGGTGCCGGTGTTTAACACTGGGCCGCGTAAGCGTAAACCGTAACTCCTGTAGGAGCTGTGGCACGCTGCGATCTTTTGATCTTGCTTTTGAAGATCAAAAGATCGCAGCCTCGTTTCACTCGTCAGCTCCTACAGAGGTAGGGGGTGTTTGAGCCATTGCAGTATCCCCAACCCCGCCGCTCGCCCGCTGGCAAAACACCCGGTCAGCAAATACCCACCCGTTGGCGCTTCCCAATCGAGCATCTCCCCCGCGCAGAAAACCCCCGGCAACGCCTTGAGCATCAAACGCTCATCCATCGCTTCAAACGTCACGCCCCCGGCACTGCTGATCGCTTCGTCCAACGGCCGCGTTTTCACCAGCGTCAGCGGCAACGCCTTGATCGCCCGCGCCAACGACGCCGGATCAGCGAACGTCGCCGCATCCATCAGCTCCCGCAGCAACGCCGCTTTAACCCCATCAATTCCGACCTGACTGTGCAGATGCTTGGCCATCGACCGCGAACCGCGTGGCTTGCTCAACGCCGCTTGTAATTTATCCACAGGCCGGCCGGGCAGCAGATCGATGTGGATAACCGCCTCGCCGTATTGATTGATCGCCTCACGAATCGGCGCCGACAGCGCATAAATCAAACTGCCTTCAATCCCGGTCGCGGTGATCACGCATTCGCCCAAGCGCGGAATGTCATCGTTCAAACCAATGGCGATATTTTTCAGCGGCGCGCCGGCGAATTTGCTGACCATCAATTCGCTCCAGGCCTGCACCTCAAAGCCACAATTACTCGGCTGCAACGGCGCAAGTCCTACACCGCGTTGCTCCAGCGCCAGCATCCACGCACCGTCGGAACCGAGGCGCGACCAGCTGCCGCCGCCGAGGGCGAGCAGGGTGGCATCGGGTTTGACGGTGATTTCGCCTTCCGGGCTGTCGATGCGCAGCGCACCGTGTTCATCCCAACCGAGCCAGCGATGGCGGGTGTGGATAACCACGCCGCTGTCGCGCAGGCGTTTGAGCCAGGCGCGAAGTAGTGGCGCGGCTTTCATGTCCGTGGGGAACACGCGGCCGGAGCTGCCGATAAAGGTTTCGATACCCAGATCATGAATCCATGTGCACAACGCGTCGGCGTCGAAGCCGCGCAGCAGCGGGGCGATTTGCGGTGCGCGTTCGGCATAGCGCGAGAGAAATGCCGGGTAAGCTTCGGAGTGGGTGATGTTCATGCCGCCGACGCCGGCGAGCAGGAATTTGCGGCCCACCGAGGGCATGCCGTCGTAGAGATCGACGCGGATTCCGGCCTGGCTCAGCACTTCGGCGGCCATCAGGCCGGCAGGGCCACCGCCGATGATGGCGACGTGAGCGGGGGAGGAGGCGGAGTTCTGGGTCATGGCGTGCGCTGCGGTATGGCGGGATAAGGCGCGCATTCTAACAGCGCAGATCCCTTGTAGGAGCTGAGCTTGCTCGCGAAAGCGGTGTGCCAGCCACCGACAATATTGAATGAGAGACCGCTTTCGCGAGCAAGCTCTGCTCCTACAAGGTTGTGGTGGTTAAAAAACAACCAGTGTTCTGTAGGCCTTGGGCAGTATGGGCTGTAGGCCCTTTCACTCAGCTTATCCACAGGCAGTTCCACAGCGATTGTGGGTAACGCAGCACAGCTCAATGACAACCGTGTGACTGCCAGACCCGCTGCGCGCTGTGATGGAGGATGCCGTGGCGGCGGGCGAGGGCGTGGCGATCCTTGCTGTAGCCGCCGCCAATCACGCCCATCACCGGAATGTCGCGGCCCAGGCAATGGCGCATCACACTTTCATCACGGGCGGCGACGCCTTCATCCGTCAGTTGTAGATAGCCGAGGGCGTCGTCCTTGTGCACGTCGACACCGGCGTCGTACAGCACCAGATCCGGTTGATACAGCGGCAGCAAATAGTTGAGCGTGTCATCGACCACCTTCAAATAATCGGCATCGCCCATGCCTTTCGGCAGCGGTATGTCCCAGTCACTTTCCGCTTTGCGTGCAGGAAAATTCTTCTCGCAGTGTAGGGAAACGGTAATCGCCTCCGGCGTGTCGTGAAGAATCCGTGCCGTGCCGTCGCCCTGATGCACGTCGCAATCGAAGATCAGCACGCGATTCACCCGGCCACTTTGCAGCAGGTAATGGCTGATGATCGCCAGGTCATTGAAGATGCAGAACCCTGCCGGGTAATCGTAATGCGCGTGATGCGTGCCGCCAGCCAGATGACAAGCCAGACCATGTTCCAAGGCTTTTTCCGCTGCGAGAATCGAACCGCCAACCGCGCGCACCGTGCGTCGCGCCAAGGCGTCGTTCCACGGCAGGCCGAGACGCCGTTGGTCTTCGCGGGACAACTCGCCGCTCATGTAGCGTTCGATATACGCACGGTCATGGGCGAGGGCGAGGATGTCGTTGGGGCAGATCTCCGGGCGCAGCAGGTCGGCATCGCGGGTCAGCCCGCTGTCGACCAGGTGATCGCGCAGCAAGCGAAACTTGTCCATCGGAAAGCGGTGATCCGCCGGAAACTCGGGGCTGTAGTCTTCGTGGTAGATCAGCGGCAGTGGCATGGCGTATTCATGTAGGAAATGTTGGAAAGAGTGAAGGATCCTACCAGCGATGTAGACTTGCGGCATGGAAACGGAGGGGCACGATGGAGCCGATACTGGAACTGCAAAGCGCACGCTTGTTGATGCGCCAGTGGCAGGACGAAGATTTGCCGGCATTTGCGGCGATGTGTGCCGATCCTCAGGTCATGCGTTATTTTCCGGCAGCGTTGAGCCGACTCGAAAGCGCCTCGCTGATCGGGCGGATTCGCGGGCATTTTGCCGAGCACGGTTTCGGCCTGTGGGCGCTGGAGCGCAAGGACAGCGGCGAATTTATCGGTTTCACCGGGCTCGGCGTGGTTGGTTTCGACGCGCCGTTTACTCCGGCGGTGGAAATCGGCTGGCGTCTGGCCAAGGAACATTGGGGGCTGGGCTATGCCAGTGAAGCGGCGTGGACGGCTCTGCGCTGCGGCTTTGACCGGATGGCCCTGAAAGAAATCGTCTCGTTCACCGCGCAAATCAATCTGCCGTCGGAGAAAGTCATGCAGGCGATTGGCATGCATCACGCCCCTGACGATGATTTCGATCACCCCAAGCTCGCCGTCGATCACCCGCTGCGCCGCCACGTGCTGTACCGCATCACGCGGGAGCAGTGGCTGGAAACCTTGCATGGATAAGCAGACACAGACGTTTACAATGGCGCGATAGTGGCTCGCGCCAGAACCTGAATCGACCGTCGCAGCCAAGACTGCACGGCATTGCTTTGTGTGAGGAGAGTCTGAATGAGCCAAGTGTTGGAAGATCTGGTCGACCTGCTGACCCTGGAACCGATCGAAGAAAACCTCTTCCGTGGCCGCAGCCAGGACTTGGGTTTCCGTCAGTTGTTCGGTGGTCAGGTGCTTGGTCAGTCGTTGTCGGCGGCCAGTCAGACGGTTGAAGAAGCGCGCCACGTGCATTCGATGCACGGTTATTTCCTGCGTCCAGGCGACGCCAAGTTGCCGGTGGTGTATTCGGTTGATCGCGTGCGTGACGGCGGTAGCTTCAGCACGCGCCGGGTGACCGCGATCCAGAAGGGCCATCCGATTTTTACGTGCAGCGCGTCGTTTCAGTACGACGAAGAAGGTTTTCAACACCAGAGCCAGATGCCGGTTGTGGTCGGCCCGGAAAACCTGCCGTCGGAATTGGAATTGTTCCAGCAACGTGCGCAACTGATCCCCGAGCACATGCGTGAAAAGCTGCTGTGCCCGAAACCGATCGAAGTGCGCCCGGTCACCGAAAAAGACCCGTACAACCCGCAACCGGCCGATCCGGTGAAGTACGTGTGGTTCCGTGCTGACGGTGCGTTGGCCGATATTCCGGCGCTGCACAAATACTTACTGGCCTACGCGTCCGACTTCGGTCTGCTGACCACTTCGATGCTGCCCCACGGCAAATCGGTTTGGCAGAAAGACATGCAGGTCGCCAGCCTCGATCACGCGCTGTGGTTCCACAATGATCTGCGCGCCGATGACTGGCTGCTCTACGCGATGGACAGCCCGTGGGCCGGCAATTCCCGTGGTTTCTCCCGTGGCAGCGTGTACAACCGCGCCGGCCAATTGGTCGCTTCGGTGACGCAGGAAGGCTTGATTCGCCATCGCAAGGATTGGGCATGAGCCTGAAGAATGTGAAGCATTGGGTGTTCGACATGGACGGCACGCTGACCGTGGCCGTGCATGATTTTGCGGCGATTCGCGTGGCGCTGGCGATTCCGCCGGAGGACGACATCCTCACGCATCTTGCGGCGTTGCCGGCGGATGAAGCGGCGGCGAAACATGCTTGGTTGTTGGAGCATGAACGCGATCTGGCGCTGGGTTCGACCCCGGCCACCGGCGCGGTTGAGCTGGTGCGTGATCTGCATGCGCGCGGTTATCGCCTCGGCATTCTGACCCGCAATGCGCGGGAGCTGGCGCATGTGACGCTGGAGGCGATTGGCCTGGCTGAATGCTTTGCCGTCGAAGACGTTTTGGGCCGCGATGAAGCGCCGCCTAAGCCGCATCCGGGTGGTTTGCTGAAACTGGCAGACGCCTGGGACGTGCCGGCCAGCGAGATGGTGATGGTCGGTGATTATCGCTTTGATCTGGATTGCGGAAGAGCGGCAGGGGCGCGGACGGTGTTGGTGAATTTGCCGGATAACCCGTGGCCGGAGTTGACCGATTGGCATGCTAAAGATTGTGTTGAGTTGCGGCGGATGCTCTTGGCTTGAAATCCTCAGTGCCTGAGCGGGCCTCTTCGCGAGCAGGCTCGCTCCCACATTAGATCTTCAGTGCACAGAGATTTTGTGCCATGCATAAATCCAATGTGGGAGCGAGCCTGCTCGCGAAGGCGGCAGATCATTCAATACACGACTTAATCGAACAGGGCTTTCTGCCCCTCCGGCGACGTCAGCATCCCATCGCCGTTATGTCCAACCCCCGGCACTTCCACCAGCCGCTGATTGACCCCTTCCGGGTGTCGGCGTAGCAAATAGCCGAAGTAAGATTTCCCACGCTCAAGACGGAACGCGCCCTGCGCTTGCGCCGCGCAACTCTTGTCCAGCGCCGGGTGATGCGGATCAATATCCTGCTGCCCGAGCAGATAGATCACCTCGCGTTTGACGTAACTGCTTTCAAGCTGCAGCGGCGTTTGCCCACCGGCGTACACCGGCATGTCTGCCAGCCCGTACTTCCAGCGATTGAAACCCGGGCACTTGGCGTGATCGAACGCCGCCGGCCGCTGTTCATTGAAGTACGCGTAGGAGGACGGATTCGCCACCACATAACGCAGACGAATGCCGTTGGCCTTCAGCGCCGGTTGCTCCTTGGCCAGCAGGGCATAGCGCTGCACCACCTGGCCGCCGCCGGAGTGGCCGAAAATCACGATCTGCTTCACGTCGGGAAACTGTTTGCGATCGGTGATCCGCGCGACGATTTCATCCAGCGCCGCGTAGGAACTCAACGGATTCGGCCCTGTGGATAAGCCGCCGCCCATCCATTCATTGCCTTGCCAACGCAGCAGCGTGGCGGGCAACGAGTACAGGGCGACATCGCTTTCATTGAGAAACTGCGGGGCGATCACCAGCGTGTGTGCGGTCTGTCCGGCCAGTTCGGCGGCGCTTTCGGCGCTCTTGCGATAGGTCTCGGCGTTGCGCAAACGGCCATGAATGACGATCAGCACACGCTCGATTTTTTCCGGCGCCGGGCCGATGCCCACTGCCATTTCCCCGGCCTTGAGTTGCAAGCGACCGGGGCTGATCGCATCGACACCTGCGGCGTGCGCGGTGCTGCCAACGATCAGTAACGCCAAAAGCCATTTATGCATTTACAGGTTTTTCGCCGCGAAGGTGTCGCACTGGCCGACCTGGCCCTGCGCGAATCCGGTTTTAAACCAGCGCACCCTTTGCGCCGACGTGCCGTGGGTAAACGAGTCCGGCACCACACGGCCCTGACCCTGTTGTTGCAGGCGATCATCACCGATGGCGTTGGCCGCGTTCAAGGCTTCTTCGATGTCGCCCGGTTCCAGCCAGTTCAAACGCTTCTGCGCACTGTAAGCCCAGACACCGGCGAGGCAATCGGCCTGCAACTCCTGACGCACCAGCAAACCGCCGTCGCCTTCCATCTGCCGACCTTGTTGGCGGGCTGTCTGAATTTTCGCCGAGACGCCGAGAAGCGTCTGCACATGGTGTCCGACTTCGTGCGCAATCACGTAGGCCTGAGCGAAATCGCCGGCCGCCTTGAAGCGTTGCGACATTTCCTGGAAGAACGCCATGTCCAGATAGACCTTCTGGTCAGCCGGGCAATAGAACGGGCCGGTGGCGGAGGTGGCCAGACCGCACGCCGAATTGACCCGGTTGCTGAACAGCACCAGGGTCGGATCCTTATATTGGCGACCGGCCTGCTGGAAAATCGCGCCCCAGGTGTCTTCGGTATCACCGAGGATCGAGCGGACGAATTCAGCCTGCTCATCGTTGGCCGGCGGCGCCTGACGGGTCTGCGAAGTCGGTGCCGCTTGCTGGGTAGATTGCCCGGCGAGCTGGCCGAGGATCTGCAACGGATCCTGGCCGGTGATCCAGCCGATCCCGACGATCAGCAGAATCGCCCCGAGGCTCAGGCCTTTGCCGCCACCAAAGCGCATGCCGCCACCGCCACCGCCTGCATCATCACCCCGGGCGTCGACGACGTTGTCACTGCGTCGGCCTTTTTTCCATAGCATGTGGGAATCCTCTGTTGTACGTGGTGATGAGTGTTGCTGGTGCACGACGGTGGCGCCAGTCCGGTCGTCAGACCATCGTGATCGACGCCGGTTCTAAAGCAGATGCCGATATTGCCAAGCTTACAACTGCGCGGCGTTGAAGGTATCGCACGCTTCGACGCGGCCGCTATCGAATCCTGCGCTGAACCAGGCACTGCGCTGTTGTGATGTGCCGTGGCTGAAGGTCTCGGGACGTACTGTCTGGTTTCGCGCACGTTGCAGCGCATCATCGCCGAGCACGCTGGCAGCGTTCAGTGCTTCGTCGATGTCGCCCGGTTCCAGCCACGCATGGCGTTGTTGCGCATGGTGAGCCCAGACCCCGGCCAGACAATCGGCCTGCAGTTCGGCGCGCACCTCCAGTCCTGAGTCGCCGGTCACAGGCTGCCTGGCGGACAACGCGCTTTCAAACGGTGCGGACATACTCAGGGCAATTTGCACGTGGTGGCCGACTTCGTGGGCGAGGATGTAAGCCTGAGCGAAGTCACCGACCACCGAAAAGCGCTCGGCCATCTGTTCGAAGAACGCCGGATCCATGTAGATGTTTTGGTTGGTGGGGCAATAAAAGGGGCCGCTTGACGCACTGGCAAAGCCGCAGCCCGACGCGATGCCATCGCTGAACAGGGTCAATGTGGGCGCCGGGTAGTGTTGCCCGGAACTGGCAAATACCTGTTCCCAGGTGTCTTCGGTGTCGCCGAGTATCGATTCGATGAATTTGAGTTGGGGGTCGTCGACCGGCGCGATTTCCTGACTGATGTAGTCCTCAGCGGCAGGCGCCTGTGGTGCGGTGTTGTAGCTCGAATAGAGCGCCACGCCTGTCAGTGCGGCGGCGGCCAGTCCGGCGCCGAGTTTTTTCCCTGTCAGTGTGCGGGCGTCCTTGCCCTCTCGCGTGTCATTGACGTTGTCGCTGCGTCTTGCCTTGTTCCATAGCATGGTGCGGTCTCTCATAGGTTGATGGGGCTTTTTTCGCCTCGTCTATGAATAACCGCACAGCTCAAGTTGTGCAGGGCAGATGTGTAAGAGCGCGTAAGACCGATCCTGCAACTGGCGTTTCGAACCGGGCAAACGCTGTTTTCCTACTCACTTATCAAACGCGTCCCACACCGGCGCGAAGTCCGGACTGACCTGACGTTCGCGCTTCGACAGGCTGGCAATCAGCGCACGGTCTTCATCGTCGAGATTGACCTCAAGTGCCGCGAGATTGGCCAGTTGATTGGCTTTGCTGCTCGCCTTGGGAATCGCTGCAACGTTGTCTTGATCAAGCAGCCATTTCAGCGCGACCTGTGTCGGCAGCACGCCATGCTTGGCGGCAATCTGCTGGATCTCGGCAATGTGTGAAACCTTGTTACGCGCCAGCGGTGTGTAAGCTGTCAGCGCCAGATTGTGTTGGCGAGCGTAGTCGAGCAGGGCGTTTTGTCCGAGCAGGACGTGGTACTCGACCTGAATGGCAGACAGATCAATGCCATATTCCTCGACGACTGTGCGCAGCAGCGGCAGCGGAAAATTCGCCACACCGATATTGCGCGCCAGACCTTGTTCCTTGAACGAGGCCAACGTCTCGAGGGTGCGCGGCAAGTCCCAATCGGTGGTGGGCCAGTGCAGCATGAACAAGTCGACGTAATCGCTGCGCAAGGCTTTGAGGCTGCGATCCATGGAATGGCGCATGGCATCGGGTTGCAGCTGATCCCACCAGACCTTGGTGGTGACGTGAATCTGCTCGCGCGGTGTCGGCGTATTCGCCAAGGCTTGTCCGACCGCGTCCTCATTGTTGTAGGCCGCAGCCGTGTCGATGTGTCGATAACCGAGTGCCAGCGCTTGCTCCACGGCCTGGGTGCATTCTTCGCCGAGCATCGGCCACGTGCCGAGACCGAGTTTCGGCATGTTCAAACCCTGGGCATTAACGATGTGCTGCATGGTCGATCTCCTGTTCGAAAGCGGTGATGCCGGCGATGTGGCGAGCGGCGATGTAGCCGAACGTCAGCGCCGGGCCGAGGTTGATTCCGCCCGCCGGGTAGTGGCCGCCCATGATGCTGGCCATGTCGCCGCCCGCTGCATACAGCCCGGCGATAGGTTGTTGGTTGGCGTCGAGCACTTGCGCGTGAGGGTTGACCTTGAGCCCGGCAAAAGTGCCGAAGCATCCCGGTTGTACTTTCACGGCGTAGAACGGGCCGGTTTCTATTGGGGCAACGCAGGGGTTGGGAAGGTTCGCCGGATCGCCCTGTTTGCGGTTGTAGGGCGTTGCGCCGCGCCCGAATTGCGGGTCTTCGCCGTTGTGGGCATGGCGGTTGTAGTCGTCGAGGGTTTGGCGCAAACCGTTCGAGTCGATGGCGCAAGCGTTGGCTAATTCCTCAACGGTGTTACCGGTTTTCAGATAACCACTGCGGATAAATTCTGACAACGGAACCGGAAACGGCCGTGACATGCCGAGGCCATAGCGGCGCTGAAAGGCGTGGGTGCAGATCAGCCATGAGGCGACTTCTTCACCTGGCGGCGCCGCATTGACCATCGCGCTGACGTAGTCGAAATAGCCGTTGGCTTCGTTGACGAAACGCTGGCCGTTGCTCAGTACGCCGATGATGCCGGGTTTGCCGCGCTCGATGATGTGTGGGAAATGGCCGATGCTGCCGTCGGAATGAGGCACTTGCGAGACGGGTGCCCACGCAACAGGTGACGCAACGACGGTGTTGACCCGCGCGCCGACGCTTTCGCCCAAGCGCAAGCCATCGCCATTCACGGCCAGCGGCGGCAGCGCCCAATGTTCGTGGCCGGTGGGTGTGCGTGGGAACAGGGCTTTGCGCCGTTCGATGTCGTTGGCGAAACCACCTGCTGCGAGTACCACGGCTTTGCGTGCGTGGACGCGGATCGGGCCTTTTTTGCTGTTGATCACTGCACCGCAAACGCGGTTTTCGTCACGCAGCAACTCAGTCACCGGCGCCGATTCCCACAGCAACACGCCGAGGTCTTCGGCCGATTTCGCCAGTCGCGCGACCAGTGCCACGCCATTGACCAGTTGCAGCGCACGGCCATGCGTCGCGAGGTCAAACAGGTGCCGGGTGAAACGTCGCGTCACGTGCCATGCGGCTTTCAGTGAGCGGGTCAGATTGAGGAATGCCGAGAGATCCGCGCCCGCCATGATCGGCATGCCCATGAAGGACGTTTCGCGCATGGTCGTACGAAGTCGCTTGAGCAAGCGTCCGACCTCGCGCCCGTTGTAGGGCGCGGCAATCACTGAGCGTCCGCCGGTGCCCGCGCCCGGGGTGTCGCCATGGATGTCGGCAATCGCGTTGCCGTCGGCGAATTGCAGTGCGGTGTGTTGCTCGAAAAACGCCACCATATTTGGCCCGGCCTCGAGGAAGGCATCGATCATCGCCGGGTCAAAATGCTCGCCCAGTTCATGGCGCAAATAGCTGCGCGGTTGTTCGACGTCTTCGATGATGCCGGCACGACGGGCCAGCGGATTGCACGGCACCCACGCCCAGCCACCCGACCATGCGGTGGCGCCGCCGAATACCGAATCCTTTTCGACGACGATGACCTTCAGGCCATGCCACGCAGCTGTGACGGCTGCCGACAATCCGGCGGCGCCGGAGCCGACGATCAAAACGTCGCAGTCGATAGCGGGAAGTTCGGCAGGCATCAAACAAGGCTCCAGCGCTGAATTATTTTTGGAATTTGATTCCAGAAAATAACCATTGCTGCCGTCGGCCTACAAGCCTTGATACGACAAACCGGGCGTTTATCGAACAGCCGGTTCCAGATTTCGCTTTGCAGCAGATGTCTTCTAGAATCGGCGAAATTTCATTTGGATTTCCCCATGGCCGGCAGTCAGATTGAACGGGTTTTCAGCGTGCTGGAAAGCCTCACCAGTGATCCGCGCGGGCTGCCGATGCAGACGCTTGCCGAGCAATTGGACATTCCGAAAAGCGCGACTCACCGCTTGCTCGCCGAGCTGATTCGTCTTGGCTACGTGCGGCAGAATCCCGAGACCTTGCGCTATCACCTGTCGACCAAACTGGTCGCGATGGGTTTTCAATACCTGTCGAGCAGTGGCGCCGATATTGTTCAGCCCGTGCTGGATCGGCTGGCGCAGGAAACCGGCGAACTGGTGCGTCTCGGTGTGATCGATGGCGAACGGCAGACCTGGATTGCCAAGGCGCAGGGTGCGCGTACCGGTCTGCGTTATGACCCGGACATGGGCCGCGATGCGCCGCTTTTTTACACCGCGTCGGGGCATGCGTGGCTGGCGTGCATGAGCGATGCCGAGGCGTTGTCACTGGTTGAGCGACAGGCGGCGGAGGTGCCGGTGGGTATCGGGCCGAATGCGCCGCGCTCTAATATTGAGTTGTTGGAGCGCCTGCGTCTGGCCCGTGAGCAAGGGTATGCGTGGGTCGAGGAAAGCTCGGCGGTCGGTACGTCGGCAATTGCGGCGGTGGTGAAACATCCGGCGGATGGTCGGGTGATTGGTGTGCTCAGCATTGCCGGGCCGAGTGCGCGGATGCCGGGGGCGCGGTTGCATGAGTTGGCGCCGTTGTTGTTGAGGTTTGCTGAAGAATTATCCGCCGCCAGTCTGGCTTCTGAATTGTTTATCTAACTCTCCACAAATCCCCTGTAGGAGCTGCCGAAGGCTGCGATCTTTTGACTTTGTTTTTTAAGATCAAAAGATCGCAGCCTTCGGCAGTTCCTACAGGGGATTTTGGTGATTCAGAAAGGGTGCGGTGTTCGCACGGTTTTGCGCTTGATGGGTGTTTGATTCTGGAACTCGGTTCTAAATTGTTGCTGGAGTGTTTTTCCGACAACAATCACAAAAGGATCGCGCCTTGAATTCACCCCTTCGAATCGCCCTGATCGGCGCTGGCAATATGGGTCAGCAACATTACCGGCACCTGCAAACCCTCAGCGAAGCCAGCCTGTGTGCAGTGGCTGATCCCGGGCCGCAAGCCGCCACTCTTGCGGCTGAGTGGGGTGTCAGACATTTCGCCGATCACCGTCAGATGCTTGATCAGATCAAGCCAGACGCAGTCATCGTCGCCAACCCGAACAACCAACACGTCAGCACGGCGCTCGATTGTCTGGCGGCGGGTGTACCGGTGCTGCTGGAAAAACCGGTCGGCGTGAATCTGGATGAAGTGCGCGATCTGGTCGCGGCGGTTAAACGCAGCGGTGTGCCGGTATTGGTCGGCCATCATCGACGCCACAATCCGCTGATCGTCCGCGCTCATGAGCTGGTGCAAAGCGGTGCGCTCGGGCGTTTGACCACGGTCACTGCGCTGTTTCAGGTACGTAAACCGGACAGCTATTTCGAGATCCCGTGGCGCCGTGAGGCGGGGGCGGGGATGTTGCTGACCAACCTGATTCACGACCTCGATTTGTTGCGTCACCTGTGCGGTGAAGTGCATTCGGTGCAAGCGTTCACCGACAACTCGGTGCGCGGTTTCGCCAACGAGGACCGCGCGGCGGTGTTGCTGCAGTTTGCTGGCGGCACACTGGGCACGTTGAGCGGTTCCGATGCGGTGGCGGCACCGTGGAGTTGGGAGCTGGCCTCCGGTGAAAACCCGGCGTATCCGCGTCAGGCGGATCAACCGTGTTATCTGCTGGCGGGTACCGCCGGGGCGTTGAGCATTCCGCAGCTCAAACGCTGGCATTACGCAGCTGATCAGGTGGACGCCGGTTGGCATGAACCGTTGTTGAGTGTGGAAGAGTCCTACGGCGGTGAGGAAGCTTTACGCTTGCAGTTAGAGCATTTTGTCCGCGTGGCTCGGCGCGAAGTCGAGCCGTTGGTCAGTGCTGCTGATGCCGCACGCACCCTCGCGCTGATCGAAGCCATTCGCGAAGCCGCCGCCACTGGCCGCGCTTGCGCCCCTGCACTGATCGAGGCTTGAACATGAGCGAACGAATTCTCTCCCTGGCCAGCCTGACCGTGCTGGAGTTGTCGCCACCGCAAATGGTCGAAGTCGCTGCTCGCGCCGGATACAGCCATGTCGGATTGCGTCTGGAACCGGCAACGCCCGAGGAATATCACTTCCCACTGGTAGCCGATAACGATTTGCGGCGTAGGACGATGGAGCGATTGCGCGACACTGGCATCCGCGTGCTCGACGTGGAAATCCTCCGTCTGAAACCGCAGACCGTTGTTGCCGATTTCGAGAAGCTTCTTACGGTCGGCGCGGAGTTTGGTGCGACTGAATTGCTCGTCGCCGGTAACGATCCTGACGAGCAGCGACTCACGGATAACTTTGCCGCGTTGTGCGATTTGGCGGCGCCGCTCGGGTTGCATCCGCATCTGGAGTTCATGCCCTGGACGGATGCGCGCAACCTTGAGCAAGCGCTGCGGATTGTGGAAAACGCTAGTCGGGAAAATGCTGCGGTGTTGGTCGATGCCTTCCACTTTGATCGTTCGGCGTCAAAGCTTGAGGATCTTGCGAAGGTGCCATCGTCGCGACTGCGTTATGCGCAGTTATGTGATGTCGCAGGGCCGCGACCGTCAGACATGGCCGAGATCTTGCGTCAGGCGCGCAACGAGCGGCGGTTTCCCGGCGAGGGTGATTGCGACTTGCTCGGGTTGCTGAAAGCGTTGCCGGCTAATATCCCACTGAGCCTGGAAATTCCTACGGTTAAACTGCTGGAGCAGGGCGTGAGTGGATTGGATCGGGCGAAGATGGCGATCGATAGAACGCGGGAATTGTTGGCGCGGCTTTAAGCGGTGCTGCGCACCTATCGCGGGCAAACCCGCTCCCACAGGGGGAGGGCGAGACTGTCCGCGAAGGTTTTGATCTTTTTTGGCAACACAAGGAAACCCAATGACCGTCAGCACCCCGCTCTCCGGTGTCAACCAACCCTTCAAAGGGATCCTGCTGATTGTCGTGGCGACTTTCCTGTTCTCCAGCCACGACGCGCTGTCGAAATACCTCTCCGGGTTCTATCCGATCGTGATGGTGGTGTGGGCGCGTTATTTGGTGCACACCTTACTGATGGCGGGAATTTTTCTGCCGCAGTCCGGACTGCGCGTCCTACGTACCAAGAAGCCGTTGTGGCAGTTGGTTCGAGCACTTTGCCTACTCGGCACCAGCCTGTTTTTCACCACGGCGCTGTTGTACATCCCGTTGGCGGAAGCCACTGCGGTCAACTTTCTTGCACCGGTGTTGGTCACGGCGTTGTCGGTGCCGCTGCTCAAAGAACGAGTGACACGCGGCCAATGGATCGCCGTCATTTGCGGCTTTATCGGCGTGCTGATCATCGTCCACCCGGGCGGTGAACTGTTCACGCCAGCGGTGCTGTTGCCGTTCTGCTCGGCGCTGTTTTTCTGCTTCTATCAATTACTCACCCGCAAGCTCGCGGAGATCGACAGTCCGACCACCAGCAACTTCTTCGCCGGGTTGTGCAACACGTTGGTGATGAGTGCGCTGGTGCCGTTCTTCTGGCAGGTGCCGACGCTGACCCACGCCGGGTTGATGCTGGCGCTGGGCAGTTGCGGGATGACCGCGCATTTGTTCCTGACCCAAGCGTTCCGCCATGCTGCGCCGGCGCTGCTGGCGCCGTTCGGTTATTGCCAGATCGTGTTTGCGGGGTTGTTGGGCTGGCTGCTGTTCAATCACACGCCGAGTGTGTTGACGATCATCGGTATCGCGGTGATCTGCTGCAGCGGACTGGCAGCAGCGTGGCAACAAAGCCGGAAACACAAACCCCTGTAGGAGCTGAGCTTGCTCGCGAAGGCGGTGTGTCAGTTGATAAAGATGTCGACTGACACACCGCCTTCGCGAGCAAGCTCAGCTCCTACAAGAGCGGGCAGGTTATTCGGTGACGGTCGGGATCTTGCGCGGGGCCATGAAGTACATCCACGTCAGCGCAAGGAAATACATCGCCGGAATCAGGGTAAACAACACGGTGTAGTTGTTGTTGGTCACGGTCAGGATATGCCCGACGATCTGGGTCATGAACATCCCGCCGATCGCCGCGCACATGCCGCCGAAACCGAACACTGTGCTCATCATGTGCTTGGGCGTGTAGTCCATCACCAGACTCCAAATGTTCGCCGTCCAGGCCTGATGCGCGCCGATCGCCAGGGAAATCGCCGCCACCGCGACCCACAGATTGGCCGAGCCAGCCGCCATGACTACGCCGATGATGCAGCAGGCGAACAGCAACATCGACAGCAGCCGCGCCTTGATCGAGTTCATGCCGCGACCGATCAGGAACGAAGACAGAATCCCGCCTCCGACGCTGCCGAAGTCAGCCGTCACGTAGATGATGATCAGCGGAATACCCATCTGGGTGACGTTGATGCCCAGGTTGTATTGCTGATTGAGAAACGGCGGCAGCCAGTACAGGTAGAACCAGAACACCGGCGCGGTCAGCGCATAAGCGATGGCGAAGGCCCAGGTGCCGCGCATCCGCAGGATTCTCGAGAACGGCACGCGGGCCTGTTCCGGTTCAACTTCCTGCTGGATGTAGTCCAGTTCGGACTGTTTCACGGTCGGGTGATCTTCCGGGTTGAAGTACTTCAAACCCCAGAACAGCAACCAGATGCCGCCCAGCGCCGACATGCACAGGAACGCGGCTTGCCAGCCCCAGACGTGCAGGACCAGCGGCAGCAACATTGGCGTGAACATCGCGCCGACGTTGGTGCCGGCGTTGAAGATGCCGGTGGCGACTGCACGTTCGCCAGCGGGGAACCACAGGCGCGTGGTTTTCACGCAGGCCGGGTAGTTCGCCGCTTCGGTGAGGCCGAGGATAAATCGGCAGACCATGAAGCCAACTGCCGATGTCGCCAGACCGTGGGCGCCGGTGGCCAGGCTCCAGAGCAGCACGGCGCAGAAGAACACGCGTTTGACGCCGACCCGGTCGATCAGTCGACCTTGCAGGACGAAACCGATCGCGTAGCCGACCTGAAACCAGAAGTTGATGTTGGCGTAATCCATCGCCGTCCAGCTCATTTCCTTGGCGAGGATTGGCTGCATGACGCCGAGGGCGGCGCGGTCGATGTAGTTCAGGGTGGTGGCGAAAAACACCAGCGCCAGCATGCCCCAGCGGGTTTTGCCGACCGCCATGGCGCCGCGGATCTTGTCGCCGATGCCACCTGAGGCAGTGCTCATGGCCGGAGCCATGCGGGAAGTCTGTGAAGGAATCATGTGTTCCACCCGTTTTTGGATTTTTTATTTGGTGTGCTTTTTTTCTTTGCACGCTGCGACCGGTGGTTCATATCCGGACTCAATGTGCGGTCGATGGTGGGCAGTGGACGAAAAATCGTCAATTCGCCAAACCGCCATTGTGTTCGATAATCGCACGCAAAACTAACCGGGTAGTACACTTTAAATTGCTGCCGCGTTCAATGCAGCCAATAATTTCCCCACTATAAAAACCCATCCTATGTAGAAGCTGCCGAAGGCTGCGATCTGTTTGATTTTGCTTTCCACGAATAAAGATCAAACGATCGCAGCCTTCGGCAGCTCCTACAGTAAAGATCAAGCGGCGCAGTCCGGGAGTTGAAGCATGCAGCGTTCCATTGCCACCGTTTCCTTGAGCGGCACCCTGCCGGAAAAACTCGAAGCCATTGCCGCCGCCGGGTTCGACGGGGTGGAGATCTTCGAAAACGACCTCCTGTACTACGACGGCAGCCCGCGAGAAATTAAACAGATGTGCGCCGATCTCGGCATCGCCATCACTCTGTTTCAGCCGTTCCGCGATTTCGAAGGCTGCCGCCGCGATCGCCTGGCGCGCAATCTTGAGCGCGCCGAACGCAAGTTCGACCTGATGCAGGAACTCGGCACCGACCTGGTGCTGGTCTGCAGCAACGCCTCGGCCGACAGCGTCGGCGATCAACAAATTCTAGTCGATGACCTCCGCTTGCTGGCCGAACATGCCGGCGCACGTGGCTTGCGCATTGGTTACGAAGCGCTGGCCTGGGGCCGTCACGTCAATACTTATCAACAGGTCTGGGACATCGTGCGTCAGGCCGATCATCCGAGCCTCGGCGTGCTGCTCGACAGCTTTCACACCTTGTCGCTGAAGGGCGATCCGCGCGCCATTGCCGACATTCCCGGCGACAAAATCTTCTTTGTGCAAATGGCCGACGCGCCGATTCTGCAGATGGATGTGCTGGAGTGGAGCCGGCATTTCCGCTGCTTCCCGGGGCAGGGCGAATTTGATCTGCCGGGCTTTCTCGCGCCGATCATTCAGAGTGGTTACACCGGGCCGCTGTCGCTGGAAATCTTTAACGACGGCTTCCGCGCCGCGCCGCCACGGGCCAATGCTGCCGACGGTTTGCGTTCGCTGCTGTACCTGGAGGAGAAGACTCGCCAGCGTCTGGAGCAGGAAGCGACGCCTGTGGCCAACCGCGAAATTCTTTTCGAAACGCCAAAGGCCAGCGAGTACAACGGCATCGAGTTTCTCGAGTTTGCCGTCGACGAAAGCCTCGGTGCCAAGCTGTCGAATTGGCTGGAGCGCTTGGGTTTCGTCAAGGCCGGGCAGCACCGCTCCAAAAGCGTGAGCCTGTTGCGTCAGGGCGACATCAACCTGATTCTCAACTCCGAGCCTTACTCTTTCGCCCACAGTTTTTTCGAGGCTCATGGCCCGTCACTGTGCGCCACCGCCGTGCGGGTCAAGGACAGCGCCAGTGCGTTGGCCCGCGCCGTGGCTTACAAAGGTCAGCCCTATCGCGGACTGGTCGGCCCCAACGAACTGGAACTGGCGGCAGTGCGCGCGCCGGATGGCAGCCTGATTTATCTGGTCGATGAACAGGCCGACGTCTACGGCACCGATTTCAACCTGCTGGCCGACGCGCCGGCCCGTGGCGGCCTCAAGCGCATCGACCACATGGCCATGGCGCTGCCGGCCGACAGCCTCGACAGTTGGGTGCTGTTCTACAAGAGCCTGCTGGATTTCGAAGCGGACGATGAAGTGGTGCTGCCCGACCCGTACGGGCTGGTGAAGAGCCGCGCACTGCGCAGTCGCGACAGCTCGATCCGTTTGCCGCTGAATATCTCAGAGAACCGCAACACCGCGATCTCCCATGCGCTGTCGAGTTACCGCGGCTCCGGTGTGCATCACATCGCCTTCGATTGTGACGACATCTTCGCCGAAGTCAGTCGCGCCAAAGAGGCCGGTGTGCCGCTGTTGGATATTCCGCTCAACTATTACGACGACCTCGCCGCACGCTTCGATTTTGACGATGAATTCCTCAGCGAGCTGGCGTATTACAACGTGCTCTATGACCGTGATGCGCAGGGCGGCGAGCTGTTTCACGTCTACACCGAGCCGTTCGAAGGGCGCTTCTTCTTCGAGATCATCCAGCGCAAAAACGGTTATGCCGGTTACGGCGCAGCGAATGTCGCGGTGCGTTTGGCGGCGATGGCCAAATCACGCAGCGGCGCCGTTCGCCAGGCGAAGTTGTAGGAAATTCGTAAACGCGGGATTAAACACGGCTCGCGCGGCTTCCTTCACTGTGCGGCGCGGCCCATAATCGCCGCCTGTGCAGTGATGGCCGTGAGCCCGCAATGACGATAAATTCAGAACTTTCCGCAGCTACTGTCGTGCCCGTCGTAGAGCCGCGCAAGAGTCGCAAAAACAACCCGGAAAAGACCCGCGAGAACATCCTGCAGGAGGCGATCGTCGAGTTCGTCCAGCAAGGTTTGTCCGGTGCTCGCGTTGACGCGATCGCCGAGCGCATCCACACCTCCAAACGCATGATCTATTACTACTTCGGCAGTAAAGAGCAGTTGTACGTCGAGGTGCTGGAGAAGCTTTACGGCGATATCCGCAACACCGAAAACCGCCTGCACCTTGCCGAGTTGCCGCCGGTGGTGGCGATTCGTCGATTGGTTGAATTTACGTTTGATCACCACGATCGCAACGTCGATTTCGTGCGCATCGTCAGCATCGAAAATATCCACAACGCTGAATTCGTGAAGCGTTCCGATGCGATCAAGGCGATGAACAACACCATCCTCGATTCGCTCGGCGAGATTCTGCGTCGCGGTGCTGATGAAGGTGTGTTCCGTGCGGGACTGGATGCGCTGGATGTGCATTTGTTGATCAGTTCGTTCTGCTTCTATCGCGTGTCGAACCGGCACACGTTTGGCGAGATCTTCCAGATCGACCTGCCGGATGAAAACATCAAGCAGCGGCATCGCGAGATGATCTGCGAATCGGTGCTGCGCTACCTGCAAGCCTGACAATCAAAAGATCGCAGCCTGCGGCAGCTCCTACACCGATCCCTGTAGGAGCTGCCGCAGGCTGCGATCTTTTGATCTTCAACCATTCATGCTTTGAAAATGCGCCAGCATCCGCTGCGCATCCGGCACCACGCCGCTGAACAATTCAAACGCCTTCACCGCCTGAAACACCGCCATGTTGCCGCCATCCAACGTGCGGCAACCCAATGCGCGAGCATTACGCAGCAGCTCGGTTTCCAGCGGGAAATACACAATCTCCGCCACCCACAATTCCTTGCGCAGCAACTCGACTGGCACTGGCATGCCCGGCAGTTTGGCCATACCCATCGGCGTGGTGTTGACCAGACCATCAGCCAGATTCAGCGTACTCGGCAAATCCCGACCCGCCACCGCACGACCGAAGCCGAAATGCTGATTCAGATTGTTCGCCAGACTTTCCGCACGCTCACTGTCGACGTCGAAAATGCTCAACTGCCGGACGCCTTCGCTCAACAACGCGTGGGCCACTGCCGCACCCGCACCACCGGCGCCCATCTGGACCACACGCTCACGGGCAGCGTCCTGCAAACCACGGCGAAAACCCTCGGCGAAACCCAGACAATCGGTGTTGTGACCGACGCGCTTGCCGTCCCTCAGTACCACGGTATTCACCGCGCCGATGCCTCTGGCTTCCGGCGACAACTCATCAAGCAGCGGAATGATCGCCTGCTTGCACGGAAAGGTAATATTCAGCCCGGTGTAGTTCATCCGCTCAGCTGCCAGCAGCAGATCGGGCAGGGCGGTGCTGTCCATTTTCAGCTGATCGAGATCGATCAATCGATACAGATAACGCATGCCCTGCGCATCGCCTTCGTGTTCATGCAGCGCCGGTGTGCGCGAAGCCTGAATACCGGCACCGATCAACCCGGCGAGAATTACGTTGGAATGCGACATGCGATTCACCCCTTCAGCCGCTGACTGAAATGTTCCAGCGCCAGGCGATAGCCATGACTGCCAAACCCGGCCATCACCGCCGTGGCAATCGCCGAGACAAACGAGTGATGACGAAACGGTTCGCGGGCGTGGACGTTGGACAGATGCACTTCAATCACCGGCAATTCACTGGCCACCAGCGCATCGCGAATCGCCACCGACGTGTGCGTCCACGCTGCCGGATTGATCACGATCCCGGCGCAACGACCGCGCGCAGCGTGAATCCAGTCGAGCAATTCGCCTTCGTGATTGGTCTGGCGAAACTCCACGGCCAGGCCGAATTCTTCAGCCGCACGTCCGCATAACGCCGAGATGTCCGCCAGGGTTTCGTGTCCGTAAGTCGCCGGCTCGCGGGTGCCGAGCAGGTTCAGGTTCGGGCCGTTGAGCACCAGAACGATAGGGGGCATGAGGGGTAACTCCACTTATTGTTTTTGGCTTTGGCCAGAGGTTTCGGCCTGTGGAGATAAAATGTACTAGATGGTTACCATGGTCAATTGAACAAAAATGTACGTGGTGTTTTATGTTCGGTGATCGCACAGAAGCAACAGTTATCCAGATATGACGACAGCTTTGCTTACGTTTTTCACTGGAGATTGACCGGCTCATGACCTGTTACGACGCTAGCCTGAAAAGCGGTGAAACGTCATGTGCCGATCACCAGTCGTCGGATTTGAAAGGAGTCTTGAATTCTGAAACTTATTAACCTAACGGATGGGTTAGCATGAAGGTGTGCAGCTACAAAGGATTGTCGATTGTCATCATGCTGCGAGATGAGCATTGCCCACCGCACGTCATGTGAATGCGGGCAGTTGGAGTGCCCGATTACAGTTCAGTTTCTGGCACAACGATATTGAGCTTTGGGACGTCGTGCCGCTTTCTCGTCGACCACCGTTAACCGTGCTGGAAGGCTTGTGTCGATCTCTTGAGCAGCCTGCTCATCTGCGACGAGCACGCGGGATCTGGTGGTCAAGATTGCAAACTGTCTGTCTCGACAATCAATTGTGGGACAGCCATTCAAACGAAGTCCTGGGGATGAAACTCGTCACTGACGCGACATACAGAGTGGGATCAGCGCGTTATCTGCCAGACGAGGGCAAAACTCTTCTGACATTGATAGGCGCATTGGAAGGAGTGGAAATCGATCTATGAAAGTCGTCAAAGCTAAGCCATCCACACGTCGCCCCCTGACGGAGGAGATGATCGACGCCGCCATCCTGCAAGGGGAGGCACGCCGGGCGAGTAGCTTGCAGGCGGTCTCCGTAACCTTTGAAGAATCATCTCTGGTCATCCGTTTTGAGGATGGCAGCGGTGTGTTGCTTCCGGTGAACCAGTATCCAGAGTTTGACGGGTTTGATGCAGGCGATTACGAGGGGCTGACAGTCGGGTTCGCAGGCACTGCGCTTTGCCATGAAGGCAAAGACCTTGACGTTTCCATTGCCGGGATGATTTCAGCGAGCCCGTCACTCATGAAGATGGCCGCGTCGGTGGTTGCATCGCGTAACGGTCGTCAAAGCAGTGCTGCAAAGTCCGAAGCTGCTCGAGCGAATGGCAAAAAGGGTGGGCGACCACGCAAGGCCGATCCCGCGTTGTAAACACCCACAAAAAAGCCGTCAATCACGACGGCTTTTTTGTATCTGGCATTCGCACTCAGCGCCGGGTCAGTAACACACCCGATTCCATGTGATGCGTCCACGGGAACTGGTCGAACAACGCGCACTGGGTGATGCGGTGCGTGTCGTGCAACTGGGCGATGTTGGCCGTCAGGGTTTCCGGGTTGCAGGAGATGTACAGAATGTTTTCGAAACGCCGGGTCAGTTCGCAGGTGTCCGGATCCATGCCGGCGCGTGGCGGGTCGACGAAGACGCTGCCGAACTCGTAGCTCTTCAGGTCGATGCCTTGCAGGCGACGGAACGGGCGCACTTCGTTGAGCGCTTCGGTCAGTTCTTCGGCGGACAAACGCACAAGGGTGACGTTATCCACAGCGTTTTCGCTGAGGTTGCTCAGTGCCGCGTTGACCGAGGTCTTGCTGATTTCGGTGGCCAGCACTTTGCGCACGCGGGTGGCGAGCGGCAGGGTGAAGTTGCCGTTGCCGCAGTACAACTCCAGCAAGTCGTCAGTGCGATCACCGAGCGCTTCGTATGCCCAGTTGAGCATCTTCTGGTTCACGGTGCCGTTCGGCTGGGTGAACGCGCCTTCCGGTTGGCGATAGCTGAAGGTGCGACCGCCGACTTCCAGTTTCTCGACCACGTAATCGAGGCCAAGCACTTCGCGTTTGCCTTTCGAGCGACCGATGATGCTGACGCCGAGATCCGCCGCCAGTTTGGTCGCCGCCGCGTGCCAGTGCTCGTCCAGCGGACGGTGATAGCACAGGGTAATCATCGCGTCGCCGGACAGCGTGGTCAGAAACTCGACCTGAAACAACTTGTGGCTCAGCGCCGAACTGGCCTGCCACGCCGCTTTCAGCTGCGGCATCAACTGATTGATGCGCAGGCTGGCGATCGGGAATTCTTCGATCAGGATCGGCGTGCGTTTGTCGTCCTGAGCGAACATCGCGTAATGCCGATCGCCGCCCTCGCGCCACAGGCGGAATTCGGCGCGCAGACGGAAGTTCTGCAGCGGCGAGTCGAACACGGTCGGCTCGGGGGCATCGAACGGCGCCAGCAGGTCACGCAAGCGCGTGACCTTGGCTTCGAGTTGCTCGGCGTAAGCCTGGGAATCAAATGTCATGCGTTGAACCAACCCAACTTGATCACGAACAGAATCGACAGAATCACCAGCGCCGGGTTCAGCTCACGGGCGCGACCGGACAGCAACTTGATCACCGTCCAGGAGATGAAGCCGAAGGCGATGCCGTTGGCGATCGAGTAAGTGAACGGCATGGCCAGCGCGGTCACCACAACCGGCGCGGCGACGGTGATGTCGTCCCAGTCTATTTCCGCCAGGCCCGAAGTCATCAACACGGCGACGAACAGCAGTGCCGGAGCAGTGGCGAACGCTGGAACGCTGGCTGCCAGAGGCGAGAAGAACAGCGCCAGCAGGAACAGAATCGCCACGACGATGGCGGTCAAACCGGTACGGCCGCCAGCACTGACGCCAGCCGCGGATTCGATGTAGCTGGTGGTGGTCGACGTACCCAGCAGCGAACCGGCCATGGCCGCGGTGCTGTCGGCGATCAGTGCGCGACCCATTTTCGGCATGTGGCCGTCCTTGCCCATCAGGCCGGCGCGCTTGGCGACGCCGATCAGGGTGCCGGAGTTGTCGAACAGGTCGACGAACAGGAAGGCGAAGATCACGCTGACCAGACCGATGTCCAGTGCGCCTTTGATGTCCAGTTGCAGGAAGGTCGGCGCCAGCGAAGGTGGCATCGATGTCACGCCGCCGAACGGGGTGAAGCCCATCACGATGGAGGTGATGGTCACCGCGAGAATGCCGATCAGCACCGCACCGCGCACTTTCAGCGCTTCGAGGGCAACGATCAAGGCGAAGCCGAGGGTGGCGAGGATCGGTGCCGGGGCTTTCAAGTCACCGAGGCCGACCATGGTTGCCGGGTTGCTGACCACGATGCCGGCGTTGTGCAGGGCGATCAGCGCCAGGAACAGGCCGATACCGGCAGCAATCGCCGAACGCAGCGGCAGCGGGATGCTGTTGATGATCCATTCACGGATGCGGAAGATCGACAGCAGGAAGAAGCACACGGCCGAGATAAACACCGCGCCCAGCGCGACTTGCCAGGTGTGGCCCATGTGCAGGACCACGGTGTAGGTAAAGAAGGCGTTCAGGCCCATGCCCGGTGCGAGTGCAATCGGGTAGTTGGCGATCAGGCCCATGATTGTCGAACCGATCGCGGCAGCCAGACAGGTGGCGACAAACACCGCGCCCTTGTCCATGCCGGTCTCGCCGAGAATGCTCGGGTTGACGAACAGAATGTAGGCCATGGCCAAGAAAGTCGTGATGCCCGCCAGAATCTCGGTGCGCACGTTGGTGTTGTGTGCCTTGAGTTGAAACAGCCTTTCCAGCATGTCTGCTCCCCGTGGCGCGCGTAGCGCCGTGAATGTATCGACCTCAACAGCAAAGCACAGACCGTCGCAAGCGCCTGAGAAATTGTGATGGGCCGGAAAAAGCCGCGCATCATACCAGCAGCGTGGGGGATTGGCTGCGATCGTCGGCGATGTTTTGCAGTCAGGCGAAGTGAGCCATACTGCGCGCCTGTTTTGGGGGGAGGGTCATGATGGGCGTCAAGCGCAATTTCGTTCGATCGTTGGGGCTGTTTTGCACGTTTATGGCCAGTGTGCCAGCCGTTATGGCGGCATCGGCGCCACCGTTGACCAGTGTCCAGGTGCTCAAGGTGCAGTCGGCGGCCTGCGGCATCGAAAATATTTCTGATGGGCAGGACAAGACGGCCTGCGACCACGGCGGTGCCAACATCAAGGTGTATGTGCTTGAAATGGGTTACGGCCGCGTTCCCAATGCCGCGCTGGACGGTTTTGAACTGGACGGAATGAAAACCCAGGTCTGCGCCTACGGCAACGGCAACCTCACGCAATGCACCGGCGCCGCGTCGAAGATCGTCGGCACGCTGTACATCTTTGATCTGGATGGCAAGCAGGAAGGCACGTTCACCTACAGCAACACTTCTATTAACGCGCCGGGCAACAAGGTCTCAACGCAGCTTTACATCAAGTAACGGCTGGCGCTGCGCGATCCAGGCGAAGCTGACTACGCTTAAAGGATCACCCAGCGGACACAGCCTATGACCTTTAGAGCCCTGATTACCCTCGCCGAGGGCATCGATGATCTGCAAAGCGTGACCCTCATCGACGTGCTACGCCGTGCCGGCATTGAAGTCGTCGCGGCCAGCATCGAAGGCCGGCGCATGCTCACCTGCGCCCGCGGCACCCGCCTGACCGCCGACGGTATGCTCGTCGATGTGCTGGCGCAAACCTTCGACCTGATCGCTTTACCCGGCGGCGCCGTCGGTGCCCAACACCTCGCTGCACACCAACCTCTGCAACAAATACTTAAGGATCAATCCAGCGCCGGACGCCTGTTCGCCGCCATCGCCGAATCCCCGGCCGTCGCCCTGCAAGCTGCTGGCGTGCTGCGCCAACGCCGTATGACCTGTCTGCCCAGCGCCAGTCATCAACTGTCGGGCTGTACGTTTGTTGATCAACCGGTAGTGGTCGACGGCAACTGCATCACCGCGCAAGGTTCTGGCGCGGTGCTGGAGTTTGCCTTGGCGCTGGTTGAACAACTGGGGGGCAAGGCGCTCAGGGCGAAAGTGGCGGGGGAGTTGTTGGTCTGAGTCGATCAGGCGTGTGCAGCGATCGGTTGAATTGGCGGCTGCTCGCGATGTTCTGCTTGCCACAGATCGTAATCAGTTTGAACACCCAGCCAAACGCGAGCCTTACCAATGCCCGCACGCTCCAGGCGTACAGCCAGATCCGGGCTGATCGGCGCATGACCGTGCAATACACGCGAAAGATGTGGGCGCGCAAAACCCAGATGCCGTGCCAGTTCGGTAACACTGATGCCCAAATCGGGCAGAACATCCCTCAACAGTGTTTCGCCGGGGTGTGGCGGGTTGTGCATGGGCATGAGCCTGCTTGCTATTTGTGCTGAAAGGATTTGATCATGGGGCGAGTGTAAGGCGATACATTACACTCAGTGCGGTATCTATGTACCGCACATTTTCATCTGATGTGTGTTTGGCCTGCCGATTTTGCCGATGAACTCAAACCTTCATCTCTTCCACCGGCACATGCATCCGGTCCCGATTCGCCAGCGTCGGAAACAACTTGATCCACGTCCCCGTCACCACCAGCGTGCCGATCCCGCCCATGACCACGGCAGGCACGGTGCCGAACCAGTGGGCGGTGACGCCGGATTCGAATTCGCCCAGCTGATTGGAAGCGCCGATGAACAGGCCGTTGACCGCGCTGACGCGGCCACGCATTTCGTCCGGGGTTTCCAGTTGCACGAAGGAGGCGCGGATGACCATGCTGATCATGTCTGCCGCGCCGAGTACCACCAGCACTGCCAGCGAGAACCAGAACGAGGTCGACAGGCCGAAGGCGATGGTCGCGACGCCGAAGATGCCGACCGCAGTGAACATCACCCGACCGACGTTACGTTCCACGGCAAATCGTGCGAGGAACAGTGACATCCCCAGCGCACCGACCGCTGGCGCCGAACGCAGCAGGCCCAGACCCCACGGGCCGGTCAGCAGAATGTCTTTGGCGAACACCGGCAGCAGCGCCGTCGCACCGCCGAGCAGTACCGCAAACAGATCCAGCGAAATCGCCCCGAGAATATCCGGGCGGCTGCGAATGAAGCGGATCCCCGCCAGCAACGAATCCAGTGTGGCTTTGCCTTTATTCAACGGTGTTTGCCGCGCGGGCAGGTTGAGCATCAGCGTGCAGGCGATCACGTAGAGCAGCACGGTCGGGCCATACACCCAGACGCTGCCGAACGCGTAGAGCAAACCGCCAAGGGCCGGGGCGACGATGGTCGCTGACTGTTGCGCCGATTGCGCTGCCGCGACAGCTCGGGGGAACAGGGCGCTGGGCACGATGCTCGGCAGCAATGCCTGAGTGGTCGGCATCTCGAAGGAGCGCGCCGCACCGAGCAGGAAGGCGAGGATGAAGATCATCTCGCGGGTGACGTGATCGGTAGCGCTGCCGATGGCCAGCGCGAGGGCGATCATGGCCTGCAACGACTGGCAGATCGCTGCAACTTTGCGTCGGTCATAGCGGTCGGCGACATGCCCGGTGTGCAGCATGAACAGCACGCGCGGGGCGAATTCGACCAGACCGACCAAACCCAGGTCGAGGACGTTGCCGGTCAGTTGATACAGGTTCCAGCCAATCGCCACGGTGAGCATCTGAAAACCGCTGGCAGTGAAAATCCGCGCCATCCAGAACGCGAGAAAGGGACGATGGTGACGTAACAGCAACGGCTCTTGGCTGGGCATCTGAGGGCAGGTCTGGTTCGAGGGGAACCGCGAGGTTATCACCAGTCTGTAACAGGAAGTTGCTATGACAAAAAATTTAGTTAGCCAGACATCGATTTTTTTTGCGGTGCAGATTTGCTTGTGTGGCGAGGGGATTTATCCCCGATGGGCTGCGAAGCGGCCCCAAATCCATTCAGACATGCTTTTTCAGATAAACCGTGTTGCCGGGTTTGGCGACTGCTGCGCAGCCGGTCGGGGATAAATCCCCTCACCACAGAGGTTTGTGCAGGCCTGGGGATCTGTACTGTTTTCCTCCCTGCCAGCGTTCTGTGGATTTGTTGCAAAGTTTTGCCACGGTTATGAGGCAACTTGTCACGCGGCAAACGACCACGCGGGTCAACCGCAAAAATGGGACTACTCTTTCAACGTTGCTTGATCCAGATCAAGACCCCAAACGGAATTGATCAGACGGCCAGTTGGCCAGACTCCCTGCGTTGCGATGGTTTCAAAAAGAACGAATCCGAATTCGCCGCACTCCATATCCGTGGGGGCAGTAGTGCAAGGGGCCACAAGCCTCGCCGCCGGTATTACCTGACAGAGGAAGCCATATGTTCGGTTTAGAGGCACTAGATCTCGCCCGAATTCAATTCGCGTTCACCATCTCGTTCCACATCCTGTTCCCGGCCATCACCATCGGTCTGGCGAGTTACCTCGCCGTTCTCGAAGGCCTGTGGCTGAAAACCCATAACGACACGTACCGTGACCTCTACCATTTCTGGTCGAAGATCTTTGCCGTCAACTTCGGCATGGGCGTGGTCTCGGGGTTGGTCATGGCCTACCAGTTCGGCACCAACTGGAGCCGTTTCTCGGACTTCGCCGGTGCCGTCACCGGGCCGTTGCTGACCTATGAAGTGCTCACGGCATTCTTCCTTGAGGCCGGTTTCCTCGGGGTCATGCTGTTCGGCTGGAACAAGGTCGGGCGCGGATTGCACTTTTTCTCCACGGTGATGGTGGCCATCGGCACGCTGATTTCGACCTTCTGGATTCTCGCCTCCAACAGCTGGATGCAGACCCCGCAAGGCTTCGAGATCATCAACGGTCAGGTGATTCCGACCGATTGGTTTGCGATCATTTTTAACCCGTCGTTCCCGTACCGCTTGATGCACATGGCGACCGCAGCGTTTGTGGCCACGGCGTTCTTCGTCGGTTCCTCGGCGGCCTGGCATTTGCTGCGCGGCAAGGACAACCCGGCGATCCGCACCATGCTCTCGATGGCGATGTGGATGGCGCTGATCGTCGCGCCGATCCAGGCAGTCATCGGCGACTTCCATGGCCTCAATACCCTCAAGCATCAGCCGGCGAAAATCGCCGCGATCGAAGGTCATTGGGAAAACAAGGGCGACGAAGCCACGCCGCTGATCCTGTTCGGCTGGCCGGACATGAAAGAAGAGCGCACTAAATTCGCCGTCGAGATTCCGTACCTCGGCAGCCTGATCCTCACGCACTCGCTGGACAAACAAGTGCCGGCGCTCAAGGAATTCCCACCGGAAGACCGGCCGAATTCGACCATCGTGTTCTGGTCGTTCCGGATCATGGTCGGCCTCGGTTTCCTGATGATCTTCACCGGTCTGTGGAGTCTGTGGCTGCGTAAACGCGACACGCTCTACACCTCGCGGCCGTTCCTGTACCTGGCGTTGTGGATGGGGCCGTCCGGTCTGATCGCGATTCTGGCGGGTTGGTTCACCACGGAAATCGGCCGTCAGCCGTGGGTGGTCTACGGGCTGATGCGCACGGCGGACGCGTCTTCCAACCACAGCTTTATGCAGATGAGCATCACGCTGATCATGTTTGTCGTGGTGTATTTCGCGCTGTTCGGTGCCGGTCTCGGCTACATGATGCGCCTGGTGCGCAAAGGGCCGAAGATCAGCGAAGGCACAGAGACGCCGGACGGTGGCCCTGGCAAAAAACGTACACCGGCGCGTCCGTTGTCCGCTGCCGACGATTCGTCCGATGCCGATCACGGCGACGACGTTCGCCTGACCAAGGAGATTTGACTCATGGGTATTGATCTTCCGCTGATCTGGGCCGTGATCATCATCTTCGGCATCATGATGTACGTGGTCATGGACGGCTTCGACCTGGGCATCGGGATTCTCTTCCCGTTCATCCCCGGCAAAGTCGACCGTGACGTAATGATGAACACCGTCGCCCCGGTCTGGGACGGCAATGAAACGTGGCTGGTACTGGGCGGCGCGGCGTTGTTTGGTGCGTTTCCGCTGGCGTATTCGGTGGTGTTGTCGGCGCTGTATCTGCCGCTGATCTTCATGTTGATCGGCCTGATCTTTCGCGGTGTGGCGTTTGAATTTCGCTTCAAGGCCAAGGACGACAAGCGTCACTTGTGGGACAAGGCGTTCATCGGCGGTTCGGTGGCGGCGACGTTCTTTCAGGGCGTGGCGCTCGGTGCGTTCATTGACGGCTTGCCGGTGGTCAATCGGCAATACGCCGGCGGTTCACTCGACTGGCTGACACCGTTCACGCTGTTCTGCGGCGCGGCACTGGTGGTGGCGTACGCCTTGCTCGGCTGCACCTGGCTGATCATGAAGACCGAAGGCAAGCTGCAAGAGCAGATGCACAATCTGGCGCGGCCACTGGCATTCGTGCTGCTGGCGGTGATCGGTGTCGTCAGTCTGTGGACACCGCTGGCCCACCCGGAAATCGCCACGCGCTGGTTCAGCATGCCGAATCTGGTCTGGTTCATGCCGGTGCCGATTCTGGTGTTGGTCACCCTGTACGGGTTGATTCGTGCGGTGGCGCGTAACGCCCACTACACGCCGTTTCTGCTGACGCTGGTGTTGATCTTCCTCGGCTACAGCGGCCTGGGCATCAGCCTGTGGCCAAACATTGTGCCGCCGTCGATCTCGATCTGGGACGCTGCATCGCCGCCGCAGAGTCAGGGCTTCATGCTGGTGGGGACGCTGTTCATCATCCCGTTCATTCTGGGTTACACCTTCTGGAGCTACTACGTGTTCCGCGGCAAGGTCACCCACGAAGACGGCTACCACTAATCCTGTGGAAGAGAGCTAGCTCGCGATGGCGTCGGCAGCGACGCCATCGATCTAACTGAGGATCGAAACAATGCCCGGCAAACATTCCCTGCACGACATTGAACAAGCCGAAAAAAAACCGCTGTGGCAGCGGCTCGGCTGGCTGGCCCTGATCTGGGCCGGCAGTGTTGGCGTGTTGTTTATCGCCGCCAGCCTGATGCGCTTGTTCATGAACGCGGCAGGCCTGACGACGCACTGAATCTGAATCATCCCCGTCCCGGCGCCTTCGGGTACGGCTTTGTAACCCTCCGCATGGAGGGTTTTTTTGCCCTGAAGATTATTTTCGGGCTTTGAGAATCACGAACTTCGGCGTCGCCGCGACTTGCTCGACACCCCGGAACAGCCGCGCCAGTTTGCTGTGATAACCCAAGTGTCGGTTGCCGACGATGTACAACGCGCCGCCCACCACCAGTGCCTCACGCGCCTGCTGAAACATGCGCCAGGCGAGAAAATCGCCGACGACTTGCTGCTGATGGAATGGCGGATTGCACAGCACCACGTCCAGCGATTGCGGTTCCTGACCAGCCAGACCGTCGCCAGCGCGAACAATCACTTCACGATCACCCAGCGCCGCACGCCAGTTTTCAGTGGCCGATTGCACGGCCATGAACGATTCATCGACCAGCGTGTACTGCGCGTCAGGGTTGTGCAGCGCACTGGCAATCGCCAACACGCCGTTGCCACATCCGAGGTCGGCGACGCGTGCGCTGCCGAGGTTTTTCGGCAGATGCGGAAGAAAAGCGCGAGTGCCGATGTCCAGGCCTTCACGGCAGAACACGTTGGCGTGGTTGAGCAGTTCGATGGCCGGTTCGTCGAGGCTGTAACGGCTCGGGTAGGGCGAAATAGCCGGGGCTTTCGCTTCCGGCGTGGCAATCAACAGTCGCGCCTTTTTCACGGCGAGCGATGCTTGCACCGGGCCGATGTAGCGCTCCAGCAGATCACCGGCAGCGCGTGGCAAATGTTTGACCATCGCCGCTGCGATGACTTCGGCGCCGGGAGCGAGTTGCCCTTGCAGGCGAATCAATTGTTCTTCGAGCAGCGCGAGGGTTTTCGGTACGCGGATCAACACGCGATCGAAAGGCCCGACCAAAGGCTCACTCGCCGGAATCGGCCGAATGGCATCGAATGCCTGACCGTTGCGCAGCAAATTCTTTTCCAGTCCCTGAAAACCCAGAAACGAGTCGCCGCTGCTGCTCACTTCAACCTTGCCCAGCAAACTGGCTGCTAACGCGCCGAAGCTGTCATTGAGCACCAGCACCCGCGTGCTCGCCGCAGGCTGTTGCGCGGCCAGATGATTGAGCAGGTATTCGTCGGCGGCATCGAAAGCTTGCAGCGGTTCGTTCTGCTGTTCGGGCTGGCGAATCAAGTCGAGTTGGGCGAACGGTGTATCGAGCAAAGGCATGGGGCGGGGACTCAGGGTAATCGAGGGATGTCCCGCTGCTTTGGCGTCGTGCGGCGGAACCGACCGAGTGGACTGCAACGCGGATGGATGGCGTTAACACTCAGGAAGGCCACAAATGGTACGTTTTTTTCTATTCAATTACCCGCACGTTTTCTGTTTGCGCGAGGCCGGCCATTTAGATATACCCGGCCCGGGCGGCGGCAATGACCGCAGAGATCTTGTTGCACACCTTGAATTTCTCGATCAGGTGCTGGACGTGATAATTCACGGTTCGCTCGCTGAGGCTGAGAATCTGGGAGATTTCGTAAGCGGTTTTCCCTTGCGCGGATAACCCCACCACTTCCAGTTCTCGCGGGGACAGATGAGGGCGGCGAGCCAGGGCTGGCTTGGGCAACGACTGAGCAAAAAGATCTGTCATCAGGCTGGTGATATAGAACAGGCAGCCAAAATGTTCATAAAGCTCTATGGAATTGATCGGGCCGTCACCTCTGGCCAGGCTCAGGGTGCTACAGAGTCCTAACTCCTCGCGGTGAAAAGATTGTGACCAGCCGTAACGCAGGCCTTCTTTCTGCAATGCATTCCAGCGCTTGGGGGCATTTTCGTAAGCGGCTTTGTTCCACATGAAGGGCAACATTGACCCCGTGCAATGCGTGGTAATCGGATCAATTTCGTCAACCGGGTCTTGGGCGCATCGTCGTTTCCAGTCGTCGGAAAAGTTATTGATCTCCAAAGTATTGAAGTGCGCATCACGATAAGTGGAGGCCACGGTGATACTACAAAAGTTGAAGCCGATATTCTGAGCAAAGCTGAGCAGAATCGGGTAAGCGCTATCTATTTTTTTTGCGAACGTCAGTTGCCTTAACTGCGACTCCTTCCATTTTTCCATTTCAAACGCTCCATAGGTTTTCGCTGGGGTGCGTTGGATCCAATGCGCACGAAGTCGAGTGTAGGACGCTTCCTACATGGTGCTGTGGAATTTTTTGCTCTTTGTGCTGATCTTTTTTTGTATAAACCGTTATTAGTAACTGGATTTTTATATGATGGGTTTCATCCCAGTTTATTGATGTCCTATCCGGTTAATTGTGTTGTTAATACGGATCGTTTTAGTTGTATCAACGCGCGGCGTAATACCACTACAAAATGACGGTTTAAACGGGCTTTGCTTTGCGAGAGACTAAGGCCATCGCCGAATGGAGCGCCCTATGACCGCCAGCGCAGAAAAATTCACCCGACAGACCCTGCTTGATGTGCAGCCGTTGACGCCGAACCTGTTCACCCTGCGTACCACTCGCGACGCAGGCTTCAGATTTCGTGCAGGACAATTCGCCAGATTGGGCGTCACCAAGGCCGACGGTAGTACGGTATGGCGTGCCTATTCGATGGTGTCTTCACCGTTTGACGAGTTTCTTGAATTCTTTTCGATCGTGGTGCCGGGCGGCGAATTCACCGGTGAACTGAGCCGGCTTGAAGCGGGCGATACCTTGCTGGTCGACCGTCAGGCCTTTGGTTATCTGACGCTGGATCGTTTTGTCGACGGTCGCGACCTCTGGCTGTTATCCACAGGCACCGGCGTGGCGCCGTTCTTGTCGATCCTGCAGGACTTCGAAGTCTGGGAGAAATTCGAGCGGATCATTCTGGTCTACAGCGTGCGCGAGGCCCGCGAACTGGCGTATCGACAGTTGATTGCGGAATTGGCGCAGCGTGACTATCTGGCCGAGCATGCCCACAAGCTGCAATTTATCCCCACCGTGACCCGTGAATCTCATCCCGGCGCACTTAATGGGCGTATCACGACGCTGATCGAAAACGGTGAGCTGGAGCGTGCGGCCGGGGTTGAGCTGACGGCTGAGCACTCGCGAGTCATGTTGTGCGGTAATCCGCAGATGATCGACGACACCCGCGCCTTACTCAAACAACGAAACATGAGCCTGAGCCTGACGCGCAGGCCCGGTCAGGTGGCGGTGGAAAACTACTGGTAAAAAAACGGCGCCTCGAAGGCGCCGTTTTCAATTCTGCCGGTTTATTGCGGCCGGTTGTTCTGCGCTTTGAGCAGGTCACGGATCTCGCCGAGCAATTCCTCTTCTTTGGTCGGAACCGGTGGCAGGGTAGGGGCCACGGCTTCTTCGCGTTTGAGGCGGTTGATGGCTTTAACGCCCATGAAGATCGCGAAAGCAACGATCACGAAGTCCAGAACGGTCTGCAGGAATTTGCCATAAGCCAGCACCACCGCAGGTGCGGCGCCATCAGCGGCTTTTAGCGTGACCGCTAAATCACTGAAATCCACCCCACCGATCAGTAAGCCAATCGGCGGCATGATCACGTCACCGACAAACGACGAAACGATCTTGCCGAAAGCGGCACCGATGATGATACCGACGGCCATGTCGACCACATTGCCTTTGACCGCGAAGGCCTTGAACTCACTTAGCACGCCCATAGGTTATTTCCTTGTTACAGATGAGGTTGGTGTACGCAGTGTAAATCAGCAAAACGCGTCCTGCGCGAAACACCTTCTTACAATGCCCGTTTTTATCGACCCATTATTCGACGAATAGTTTGCAAAGTGCCACTAATCGCGCGCGAAATACGCCTTAACTCGCTGATCAGGAAGCCATTTTTTTCCATCATGGCGTTGCGGATATTCTATTTAAGTTCTCCGGATTTGCCCTCTAGCCTCTGGTTGGCGCACCCGGATGCGCCCAAAATAAACAGAGGACTCTGATATGACTGCATCCCTTGGCTTAGGGGCTTTTCCCCATCGCCGTACTCTTGGCGTACTCACCGCCAGCCTGCTGACCTTTAGCGTCAACGCGACACCCCTGACTCGCGATAACGGCGCGACGGTTGGTGACAATCAGAACTCGCAAACCGCTGGCGCCAACGGCCCGGTGCTGTTGCAGGATGTGCAACTGATCCAGAAGCTGCAGCGCTTCGACCGCGAGCGTATTCCGGAGCGCGTCGTTCACGCTCGCGGCACCGGTGCTCATGGCACCTTCACCGTCACTGACGACCTCAGTGATCTGAGCAAGGCCAAAGTCTTCGCTGCCGGGCAAAGCACGCCAGTGTTCGTGCGATTCTCGGCGGTGGTGCACGGTAACCATTCGCCGGAAACCCTGCGCGACCCTCGCGGCTTCGCCACAAAGTTCTACACCGCTGACGGCAATTGGGATTTAGTCGGTAACAACTTCCCGACATTCTTTATTCGCGATGCGATCAAATTTCCAGACATGGTTCATGCGTTCAAGCCCGATCCACGAACTAACCTGGATGATGATTCACGGCGTTTTGATTTCTTCTCCCATGTACCGGAAGCGACCCGGACATTGACCGAGTTATATTCCAACTCAGGCACGCCAGCCAGTTATCGTGAAATGGATGGTAATGGTGTTCATGCCTATAAGTTGATTAATGCCAAAGACGAAGTGCATTACGTAAAGTTTCACTGGAAGAGTGTACAGGGTGTTAAAAATCTGACGCCTAAAGAAGTCAGTAAAGTCCAGGGTCAAGATTACAGTCATATGACCAATGACTTGGTGGCGAACATCAACAAAGGCAATTTCCCGAAATGGGACTTGTACATTCAAGTGCTGAATCCACAAGATTTGTCCAAATTTGATTTCGATCCATTGGACGCCACCAAGATCTGGCCAGGGATCCCTGAGCGAAAAGTTGGACAAATGGTGCTCAACCGCAATCCGGCGAACGTGTTCCAGGAGACCGAGCAGGTGGCCATGGCACCGTCCAATGTCGTGCCCGGCATCGAGCCTTCTGAAGACCGTTTGTTGCAAGGACGAATATTCGCTTACGCCGACACGCAAATGTATCGCGTGGGCGCTAACGCCCTGCAATTGCCAATTAATGCACCAAAGGTGGGCGTCAATAACGGCAATCAGGACGGCGCAATGAATAGCGGGGCGAGCAACTCCGGTGTGAATTATCAACCGAGCCGACTGCAACCGCGTGAAGAAACTCAGAGTGCGCGTTACAGCCAATCGGCGTTGTCTGGCAATACTCAGCAAGCGAAAATTACAAGGGAGCAGAACTTCAGGCAGGCCGGTGATCTTTATCGCTCCTTCAGCAAAAAGGAACGTCGTGACTTGATCGACAGTTTCGGTGGCTCGCTGGCGAGCGCGGATGACGAGAGCAAGCACATCATCCTGTCCTTCCTTTATAAGGCCGATCCAGAGTACGGCACCGGCGTGACGAAGGTGGCTAATGGTGACCTGAGTCGGGTCAAGGCCTTGGCGGCGAAACTGGTCGACTGATAACGACGGAGCGCAAACGGAGCCGGAATCAGGCTCCGTCTGCGTTATCATCGCGGTTTTTGCCCCGGGGGTTCTGATGGCCAAGGCCAAGCGCATGTACGGCTGCACCGAGTGCGGCGCAACCTTTCCCAAGTGGGCCGGGCAGTGTGGCGAATGCGGTGCCTGGAACACCCTCACCGAAACCATGATCGAAAGCGGCGGTGCCACGGCGCCAAGCGGTCGCACCGGTTGGACCGGCCAGCAGGCGCAGATCAAAACCCTGGCCGAAGTCAGCGTCGAAGAGATTCCGCGTTTTTCCACGGCATCCAGTGAACTGGATCGCGTGCTCGGCGGCGGTCTGGTCGACGGCTCGGTGGTGTTGATCGGCGGCGATCCGGGCATCGGCAAATCGACGATTCTGTTGCAGACCTTGTGCAACCTCGCCAAGAGCATGCCGGCCCTCTACGTCACCGGCGAAGAATCCCAGCAGCAGGTGGCCATGCGCGCGCGGCGTCTCGGCTTGCCGCAGGATCAACTGCGGGTGATGACCGAAACCTGCATCGAAACCATCATCGCCACCGCCCGCCAGGAAAAGCCCAAGGTGATGGTGATCGATTCGATTCAGACGATCTTCACCGAACAACTGCAATCGGCGCCCGGTGGCGTGTCCCAGGTGCGTGAGAGTGCGGCACTGCTGGTGCGTTATGCCAAACAGAGCGGCACGGCGATTTTCCTCGTCGGCCACGTCACCAAGGAAGGCGCACTCGCCGGCCCGCGTGTTCTCGAACACATGGTCGACACCGTGCTGTATTTCGAAGGTGAGTCCGATGGTCGTTTGCGTTTGCTGCGCGCGGTGAAAAACCGTTTTGGCGCGGTCAACGAGTTGGGCGTGTTCGGCATGACGGACAAGGGTTTGAAAGAAGTCTCCAACCCTTCGGCGATTTTTCTCACACGGGCGCAGGAAGAAGTCCCGGGCAGTGTGGTGATGGCAACGTGGGAAGGCACCCGGCCGATGCTCGTGGAAGTGCAGGCGCTGGTCGATGACAGTCATCTGGCCAACCCGCGACGGGTAACGTTGGGGCTGGATCAGAACCGCTTGGCGATGTTGTTGGCCGTGTTGCATCGCCATGGCGGGATTCCCACGCACGATCAGGACGTGTTTCTCAACGTCGTTGGCGGGGTGAAGGTGCTGGAGACTGCATCTGACCTGGCGTTGATGGCGGCGGTGATGTCGAGTTTGCGCAATCGGCCGTTGCCGCATGATTTGTTGGTGTTTGGAGAGGTTGGGTTGTCTGGCGAAGTGCGTCCTGTGCCCAGTGGCCAGGAGCGCTTGAAGGAAGCCGCGAAGCATGGCTTCAAGCGCGCGATCGTGCCCAAAGGCAATGCGCCAAAAGAGTCCCCGCCGGGCTTGCAGATCATCGCCGTAACGCGCCTCGAACAGGCCCTCGACGCCCTCTTCGAATAACCAGAGATCCCCTGTAGGAGCTGCCGAAGGCTGCGATCTTTTGATTTTGGTTTTCAAGATCAAAAGATCGCAGCCTCCGGCAGCTCCTACAGGGGCAACCATCAGATCTCGATCAACGCACCCAACTCGCGCTCCAACTCCTGCGGATCCGCCAGGTTCAGCTCGATCAAGCGTCGCAACCGCTGGATCGACTCCAGACTGATATGCCGGCAAACAAACCCCAACTGGCCGTTCTCTTCGTGCGCCAACTGCACGTCCATCTCGATATCAATCTCATCGCTCAGATGAATGTCGACGAAAAAATCCTTCTCGGCATCCCCCAGCCAAGGCTCTGGCCGCTCGATCAGCAAGCCTTTGAGCGACAGGTCTATCAGCTTGACCGGCCAGATGTACTCGCCCTGACTCAGCTCGGTTCTGGCATCGAACGCAATACGTTTGAAGCGACGACGATTGGCTGGGTGCTCGCTCATGGCGCAATCCTCCGGAAGTTCGCTGACTATAGACCCGCATTGTCTAAGCGTACCAGCGCAGACGGGCCACTCAGACCAACGTCGGGGTATGGCCTTTGGCGCCGTAAGCGCTAAACTCGGGGTGGCTGTCTTTCTTGTCCACCCTGGCTGGAATAATAAAATGAAAAATAATAATAGCCTGCTACGCCACTTACCCTGGCTAGTGCTGGCAATCGTAGGAGCGTGCGCCCTGGGCGTAGTGGCATTGCGCCGAGGCGAGGCGATCAATGCCTTGTGGATTGTGGTCGCCGCTGTGGCCATTTATCTGGTTGCGTACCGTTACTACAGTCTGTTCATCGCAAACAATGTGATGCAACTTGACCCGCGTCGGGCCACCCCCGCCGTGCTCAACAATGATGGTCTGGACTTCGTGCCGACCAACAAACACATTCTTTTCGGTCACCACTTCGCAGCGATCGCTGGCGCAGGACCTTTGGTCGGCCCGGTATTGGCGGCGCAGATGGGCTATCTGCCCGGCACGCTGTGGCTGATTGCCGGTGTGGTGCTGGCGGGTGCGGTGCAGGACTTTATGGTTCTGTTCATGTCGACCCGTCGCAACGGCCGTTCCCTGGGCGACATGGTGCGTGAAGAAATGGGCCGGATTCCCGGCACCATCGCACTGTTCGGCTGCTTCCTGATCATGATCATCATCCTCGCGGTGCTGGCGCTGATCGTGGTGAAAGCACTGGCCGAGAGTCCGTGGGGCATCTTCACCGTGATGGCGACCATCCCGATCGCGATGTTCATGGGCATTTATATGCGCTACATCCGCCCGGGCCGCATCGGCGAAATCTCCGTGGTCGGCGTGTTGCTGCTGCTCGGTTCGATCTGGCTGGGCGGGCAGATTGCTGCTGATCCAGTGTGGGCCAAGGCCTTCACCTTCACCGGCGTGCAGATTACCTGGATGCTGGTCGGTTACGGTTTCGTCGCAGCATCGCTGCCGGTATGGCTGATTCTGGCACCGCGTGACTACCTCTCCACGTTCCTCAAAATCGGTACCATCATCGCCCTGGCGATCGGCATTCTGGTGACCATGCCCGAGCTGAAAATGCCGGCGCTGACCCAGTTCGTCGACGGCACCGGTCCGGTGTGGAAGGGCGGTCTGTTCCCGTTCCTGTTCATCACCATCGCTTGCGGTGCGGTATCGGGTTTCCATGCATTGATTTCTTCGGGCACCACGCCGAAGCTGCTGGATAACGAAACCAACGCCCGTTACATCGGTTACGGCGGCATGCTGATGGAATCGTTCGTCGCGATCATGGCCATGGTTGCCGCTTCGGTGATCGAGCCTGGCGTGTACTTCGCCATGAACAGCCCGGCCGCTGTGGTCGGCAGTGATGTCGCTTCGGTTGCGCAAGTGGTCTCCAGCTGGGGCTTTGCGATCACGCCGGAAGCGCTGCAAGCCGTGGCGCATGACATTGGCGAAACCACCATTCTCGCCCGTGCCGGTGGCGCGCCGACCCTGGCAGTCGGTATCGCGCAGATCCTGCACAGTGTCCTGCCGGGTGAAAACACCATGGCGTTCTGGTACCACTTCGCGATCCTGTTTGAAGCGCTGTTTATCCTGACCGCTGTCGACGCCGGTACTCGTGCCGGACGTTTCATGCTGCAGGATTTGCTCGGCTCCTTCGTGCCAGCGCTGAAACGCACTGAATCGTGGACCGCCAACCTGATCGCCACCGCCGGTTGTGTGGCGATGTGGGGTTGGTTGCTGTATCAGGGCGTGGTCGATCCACTGGGCGGCATCAACACCTTGTGGCCACTGTTCGGTATCTCCAACCAGATGCTGGCCGGTATCGCGCTGATGCTCGGCACCGTGGTGCTGATCAAAATGAAGCGTCAGCGCTACATTTGGGTCACCTTGCTGCCAGCCACCTGGCTGTTGATCTGCACCACGACGGCGGGCTTCATCAAGCTGTTCGATGCCAACCCGGCAATCGGCTTCCTGTCGCTGGCCAAGAAGTACAGCGATGCGCTGGCCAGTGGTCAGATTCTGGCCCCGGCGAAAAGCGTCGAGCAGATGCAGCACGTGATCTTCAACGCTTACACCAACGCAACGCTCACCGCGCTGTTCCTGTTCGTGGTCTTCAGCATCCTGTTCTATGCGCTCAAAGTCGGCATCGCCGCCTGGGGCAAAAAAGAGCGCACGGATAAAGAATCGCCATTCCAGGCTCTGCCGGATGCGTAACCAGAGGATTGCAGCATGTTCAATGACCTGAGTCGCCTCGGTAAATACCTCGGTCAGGCCGCGCGCCTGATGGTCGGCATGCCCGACTACGACACCTACGTCGAGCATATGCAAACCAAACACCCGGACAAACCGGTGATGAGCTACGAGATGTTCTTCCGCGAACGTCAGGAAGCCCGTTACGGTGGCAAGGGTGGGCCGAAGTGCTGTTGAGATGACAGCGCAAAGGTTGAGGTAATCCCCTGTGGGAGCGGGCTTGCTCGCGAAAGCGGTGTGTCATCGAGCAATGATGTCGACTGACACGACCCCTTCGCGAGCAAGCCCGCTCCCACATTTGTTTTATGTTTCTTTTCAGGAGATCGAGTTTTGTCCTCTCCCATCCCCGTCACGGTACTCAGCGGTTTCCTCGGCGCCGGCAAGACCACCTTGCTGCGCCACATTCTGAAAGCCGAGCACGGCCTGAAAATCGCCGTGATCGAAAACGAATTCAGCGACGCCGGCATCGACACTCAGTTGCTCGGTGACGAACCGGTGCAAGTCATGACCCTGGCCAACGGCTGCGTCTGCTGCACCATTCACACCGACCTGACCAAAGCGCTGTACCTGCTGCTCGAGCGTCTGGACAGCGGCGAAATTGCCTTCGATCGTCTGGTCATCGAATGCACCGGCCTGGCCGATCCAGCGCCAGTCGCCCAGACCTTTTTCATCGACGAGGAATTGCGCGAGCGTTACCTGCTCGACGGCATCATCACCCTGGTCGATGCCGCACACGCGGACGTGCATCTGAGCCAGACCATCGCCCAGGCGCAGATCGGTTTTGCCGACCGCTTGCTGGTGAGCAAGACCGATCTGGTCGACGAGGCCACGTTCACCGCGTTGAGCGAACGCCTGACGCGAATCAACCGTCGCGCGCCGATTCGTGTGGTTGATCACGGCAACATCGATCTGGCTGAGCTGCTCGATGTACGCGGCTTCAACCTCAACGCCGATCTGGGCGGCGGCTTGAGTTTGCGTCCAGTGAGTAAAGCGCCGTCGATCGATCGTATTTCCAGCCTGGTGCTGCGCACCGATCAACCGCTGGATATCGATCAGCTCAGCGAGTTCATGAATGAATTGCTGGAAGAGCACGGCAAGCAATTGCTGCGTTACAAAGGTGTGCTGAGCATTGCTGGCGAAGATCGTCGCTTGGTGTTTCAGGGCGTGTTGAAACTCTATGGTTTCGACTGGGACACCGAATGGGCCGAGGGTGAGGCGCGGGACAGTGTGATCGTGTTTATTGCCGATGATTTGCCGGAAGAGAAGATTCGGGCGGGGTTTGCCAAAGTAGTGGCGGGCTGATGATTCCTGGTTGTCAGTGATGGCCTCTTCGCGAGCAGGCTCACTCCTACAGTTGCAATGCGTTCCCCTGTAGGAGTGAGCCTGCTCGCGATAGCCATCTAACCAGCAACACCAGGCTCAAGGTCTGAACCCAGCAATGTCTGCTCAAGATGATCCAAATGCCGATTCATCAACATCCCGGCCTTGGAAGCATCCCCACATTCAACCGCCTCAACCAACGCCAAATGCTCCCGCCAAGCGCAATAGCTGTGCGCAGAACCCTCACACCGCGCAATCGCCAACGAAGTAAGCGGTACCAGACTGCCCAAAAAATGCGCCAACGGCACATTCCCCGCCATCCTCGCCAACGTCAGATGAAACTCCCCCGACAAGCGAATCGCCGCCCCGCGCCGATCCTGCTCAACCGCCAAACGCTCACGCTCGATCAACCCACGCAAGCGTTTCAAACCCTCAGCCTGCGGACGCTGACACGCCAACCGCACCAACGTGTTCTCGGCCAATCGCCGCGCATGCAAGGTCTGCCGCGTTTGCTCGCGATCCGGCGCCGCCACTCGCGGTCGATGATTGGCGCGCAGCACAACAACTTGCTCATGGCTCAGTTGCGTCAGCACCCGCCGCACGTCCGCGCGAGTCACGCCGAACATGTCTTTCAAACTGTCTTCGGTGAAACGGCTGTCCGCATCAAGGCGCTGTTCCAGAATCGCATCGAACAGTCGCGGGTAAAGATCCTCCGCCGGCGCGCGCAGGCGAGAGAAGGGCAGGGGCGTCGTGCTCTCGCGAGTGTGCGACGCTGAAGCGAAACTGTTCATGGCCTGTCTCCTGTAGGAATCAGCGACTCAGGTTGTCATCCGGAATATTCAGCTCGATGCCCATGCGCTGACCTTCTTGCAGAATGTGCCGACGCATTTCCGCGCTGGCCTGCGCGCTGTTCTTGCTGCGGATCGCGCGTACCACGGCTTCGTTTTCTTCGAGGCGTTCGGCCAGATGTTCCGGGGAGTTGCGCAACACTTCGGCGCTTTGCTTGAGGGCATTGCTGGTTTGCTGCACCACGCTTTGGAATATCAGGTTTGACGTCAGGGTGAACAGCTCTTCGTGGAAGGCGATGTAAGCGCTGACGCCGGCTTCACTGTCGCCGGCCTCAAGGGCTTCGCGCATGTCCATCAAAGTCAGGCGCAATTGGCCGACTTCCTTGCTGCTGATCGACTGCGCCACCAGACCGACTATGAATGGCTCAAGGGTGTAGCGCAGTTGCAGCACATCTTCGAGGCTCGCCCCGGCGACCGCGCTGTCGTGGCTTTGGCTGTCGCTGAGTTGTGCATCGAGGACGACCACGCCTTTGCCCGGCATCGAACGGACGAGGCCGAGGGTTTCCAGGACGATCACCGCTTCACGCAGGCTCGGGCGGCTGATGCCCAGTTGTTCGGCGAGTTCGCGCTGGCCCGGCAGCATGTCGCCCGAGCGCCATTGGCCGCGGGCGAGGGCGGCGCGGAGTTTTTCGACGACTGAGTTGACTACGGTTGATGTGGTTATCACTTGTTTTGCTCCGTGAACCTTCGTGCAAGCCGCAGGCAAGATCAAAAGATCGCAGCCTGCGGCAGCTCCTACAGGTCAGAATTCCTGTTGGTGGGCGGGTGCCGCTGTTTTTCTCGGCTGAAAGTTATAGCCCTGTTCGCCGTTGAGCACCTTGTTTGCCCGCTGCACGTCGATGTCTTTTTCCCAACGGGCGATCGCAACCGTGGCGACGCAGTTGCCGATCAGGTTGGTCAGCGCGCGGCCGATGCCCATGAACCAGTCCACGGCCAAGACCAATACCAGGCCGACCACCGGGATCGCCGGAATCGCGGTCAGCGTCGCCGCCAGAATCACCAGTGCCGAACCGGGAATGCCGTGGGCGCCTTTCGAGGTGATCAGCGACACCAGCAGAATCGTCAGCAAATCGGTCATCGCTAGCGGCGTACCGGTGGCGTTGGCGATGAAGACGATGGCCAGCGTCAGGTAGATCGAAAAACCATCAAGGTTGAACGAGTAGCCGGTTGGAATCACCAGCCCTACCGTCGAGCTGCCGATGCCGAGGTGTTCGAGTTTGCGCATGATCTGCGGCAACACGGCGTCAGACGAAGCGGTGCCCATGACGATCAGCAATTCTTCACGCAGGTATTTGAGCAGCGGCCACATGCGCAGGCCGGACAGGCGCATTACGGTACCGAGAATCAGCGCGACGAAAGCCATGCAGGTCAGGTAGAACAAACCGACCAGGCTGCCCAGATGCTGCAGCGAATCGAGGCCATATTTGCTGGTGGTGAAGGCGATGGCGCCAAACACGCCGATCGGCGCCAGACGCACGATCATGCCCATGATGCGGAAGATCACATGGCTCAATTCGTTGATCAGTCGCGAGATCCCGGACGCCGCTTCGCCGACCAGATTCAACGCGCTGCCGAACAGCACCGAGAACAGCAGCACCTGCAGAATGTTGTTGTCGGCGAAGGCGCCGATCACCGAAGTCGGAATCAGATCCATCAGGAACTGCGTGGTGGTGTGCATGTGCTGGCCGCGCTGGGCGATGTCGCCCATGTCGGCAGCGGACAACTGCTCCAGATGGATATTCGCGCCGCTGCCGATGCCGGTGCTGAAGGCGAAGACCAGACCGATCACCAAGGCGATGGTGGTGAGGATTTCAAAGTAGATGACCGATTTGAGGCCGATGCGCCCGACCTTCTTCAGATCGCCCGCGCCGCTGATGCCGCTGACCACTACGCAGAACACGATCAGGCCGATGAGCATCTTGATCAGTTTGATGAAACCGTCGCCGAGCGGTTTGAGCTGGGCCGAATATTCAGGAAGGGTCAGCCCGCAGACGATGCCGAGCACCAGTCCGAGAACCACTTGGAGGAAGATTGAACGCGAGCACCATCTGAGCATGGGAGGAATCCTGGTCGGTGTCCTGGCTGCCGTGCGCTTGAACGCATCAGATTCAGGACTTAATTATTGTGGTCTTACCGGTATGTCCAGTGCAGGCGCAGTCTACGCTCGGTTTTTTCGGGATGACAAGTGAAAACATGAAAATTGGCATGACCGGTCTGACCAGTGGCACCAGCCAAATGTAGGAGCTGCCGAAGGCTGCGATCTTTTGATCTTGTTTTTAAAATCCAGATCAAAAGATCGCAGCCTTCGGCAGCTCCTACAGGTGAATTGCAGGCGAAAAAAAACCGGCCAATCACTTGGCCGGTTTTTCATGCTGCGGATTTAACGTCGCAATTAAGCGCCGTATACCGGCAGTTTCTTGCAGATGGCTTTGACTTTCTCACGAACGGCGTCGATCACCGCTTCGTTGTTCAGGTCAGCCAGGATGTCGCAGATCCAGCCAGCCAGCTCTTTGCACTCGGCTTGCTTGAAGCCGCGAGTGGTCACAGCCGGAGTACCGAAGCGCAGGCCGGAAGTAACGAACGGCGAGCGTGGATCGTTTGGCACGGAGTTCTTGTTCACGGTGATGAAGGCTTTGCCCAGAGCGGCGTCAGCATCTTTACCGGAGATGTCCTGCTTGATCAGCGACAGCAGGAACAGGTGGTTCTTGGTACCGCCCGAAACCACGTCGAAACCGCGTTCGATGAACACTTCGGCCATGGCTTGGGCGTTCAGCACCACTTGTTCCTGGTAGGCCTTGAACTCAGGCTGCAGCGCTTCCTTGAAGCAGATCGCCTTGGCAGCGATCACGTGCTCCAGCGGACCACCCTGGGCGCCCGGGAATACCGCGGAGTTCAGCTTCTTCTCGATGTCGGCGTTGGCGCGCGCCAGGATCAGGCCGCCACGTGGACCGCGCAGGGTCTTGTGCGTGGTGGTGGTCACGACGTCAGCGAAAGGCACCGGGTTCGGGTAGACGCCCGCGGCGACCAGACCGGCCACGTGAGCCATGTCGACGAACAGGTAAGCGCCGACTTTGTCAGCGATGGCGCGGAAGCGTGGGAAATCGAGAATCTGCGAGTAGGCAGAGAAACCGGCCACGATCATTTTTGGCTTGTGCTCAACTGCCAGACGCTCGACTTCGTCGTAGTCGATCAGGCCGTTGGCGTCGATGCCGTATTGAACCGCGTTGTACAGCTTGCCGGAGGAGGACACGCTGGCGCCGTGGGTCAGGTGACCGCCGTGGGCCAGGCTCATGCCCAGAATGGTGTCGCCACCTTGCAGCAGGGCCAGGTAAACAGCCGCGTTGGCTTGCGAACCGGCGTGCGGCTGAACGTTGGCGTAATCGGCGCCGAACAGCTCTTTGGCGCGGTCGATGGCCAGTTGCTCAACGATGTCGACGTACTCGCAACCACCGTAGTAACGCTTGCCTGGGTAGCCTTCAGCGTACTTGTTGGTCAGCACCGAGCCTTGAGCTTCCATCACCGCTGGGCTGGTGTAGTTTTCCGAAGCGATCAGCTCGATGTGTTCTTCCTGGCGCTGAGCTTCTTGCTCCATGGCGGCAAAAAGGTCGGCGTCGTACTTGGCAATAGTCAAATCACGGCTGAACATGGCGGTCCTCAAGGATCGGGGGGCAGAAAAGGGGGGCATTCTAACCCAATGGGTTTTGGATGGCATATGAAACGGCATCATGTCGCGGACAAGTGGCGTTCATGCGCGGATAGATGGAGATTGTGCCAGCCTGAAAAGATCTCAGCCTTCGGCAGCTCCTACATTATCCGAGGCGCACACAAATACCGTGACCGACATCAATCCCTGTAGGAGCTGCCGCAGGCTGCGATCTTTTCTTCAGTCGAACATAAACAGGGCGTCATTGCTGAACTGCGCCTCAAACCGGCTCGCCGGCATCGGCCGCCCGAATAGATAGCCCTGAACTTCGTCACAACCATGCTCACGCAGGAAATCCAGTTGCTCGTGTGTTTCCACCCCCTCTGCAATTACCGCCAGATTCAGGCTGTGCGCCATCGCGATGATCGCCCGGGCAATCTGCGCGTCCTGCTCGCCGGATGGCAAACCGTCGACAAACGTGCGGTCGATCTTCAGCACGTCGATCGGGAACTGCTTGAGGTAGTTCAGCGATGAATAACCGGTACCGAAGTCATCGACCGCAATGCTCAGACCAAGGTTTTTCAGCCCGGCGAGAATCTGCATCGCCTCGCTGACTTCGCGCATCAGAATACTTTCGGTCAGCTCCAGTTCCAGACACGCCGGCGGCAGGCCGGTTTCGCGCAGGATCGTGGCGATCCGCGTGCCGAGTTGGCCGTCGGAGAACTGCCGCGCCGAAATGTTCACCGACACCTTCGGCACGCGCACACGGTTCTGGTGCCAGGTTTTCAGTTGGCGGCAGGCCTCGCTGATCACCCAATCGCCAACGTCGACCACCAGACCGAGCTCTTCCAGCACCGGAATGAAATCCCCCGGCGGCACCAGTCCACGACGCGGATGACGCCAGCGCAGCAGGGCTTCGGCGCCGGTCAGGCGTTTGCCGTCGCCGCTGAATTGCGGCTGGTAATACAGGACGAATTCGTCTTGTTCCAAGGCGTGGCGCAAATCGCTTTCCAGCTCCAGACGCTCCAGCGCACTGGCGTTCATGTCGGCCTGATAGAACTGGAAGTTGTTCTTGCCACGTTCCTTGGCGTGGTACATCGCGGTGTCGGCGTTCTTCATCAACTGGCTGAGTTCGTTGCCATCCTGCGGACTCAGGGCGATGCCGATACTTGCGGTGACAAAAAACTCGCGGCCTTCCAGCACAAATGGTCGCACCAGGCTGGCAAGAATCTGCTCGGCGACATGAATCGCCCGGTTCAGTGCCAGTTCGCGGCTGGAACGGTGTTGCAGCAGCAAGGTGAATTCATCGCCGCCCATGCGCGCGACGGTGTCGTCGTTGTCGACGCACGCCAGCAGGCGCGTGGCCATGTCTTTCAACATGCGGTCACCGGCGGCGTGACCGAGGGAGTCGTTGATCGGTTTGAAACGGTCGAGGTCGAGGAACATCAGCACCACCCACGACTTCTGCCGCTCCGCCGATTGCAGCGCCGTGTGCAGGCGATCCTGGAACAGCGTGCGGTTCGGCAAGTGGGTCAGGGCGTCGTAGTAAGCGAGGCGGTGGATGCGCTGTTCGCTTGCCTTGCGCTCGCTGATGTCGCTGAAGAAACACACGTAACTGGCCAGATCGCCTTCGTCGTCAAGCACCGCAGTAATGCCAACCCACGCCGGATAATGCTCGCCGTTACGGCGTTTCATCCAGACTTCGCCTTCCCAGGTGCTGTGCTGATGCAATTGCTTGAGCACGTAACGCAGATGCGCGTCCTGCTGTTCGTCGACCGTGAGCATGTTCGGCAACTGGTCGAGCACTTCGCTGACCGCGTAACCGCTGACGCGACTGAATGCTTCGTTGGCCTGAACGATGTAACCGGCCGGATCGGTGATCAGGATCGCCGAGGTCGAGTGTTCGAATACGGTGGCAGCCATGCGCAGGTCTTTTTCGGCGCGGCGCTGCTGGCTGATGTCGCGACCGACCCCGAGCACGCCTTCAAAACCGCCATGCTCATCCCACACCAAGACCAGACGCAGTTCGATTGGAATCTTGCGGCCATCGGCGCGCAGGCAGTCGAACAGAAACAATTGCGTCTGCACCTGACCGCGCAACAGCGCCAGTTGCTCGGGTTTATTCAGCGACTTGCTGACCCGATCCATCAGCGTGTAGATGCCGCTCAATTGCTGCGGGTTGGCAATGATCGATTGCCAGCCATTCTGGAAAATCCACTCGGCATCAAAGCCCAGCACAGCCTGCACCGACGGGCTGACGTAGTTCAACGAGAGCTTGCTGTCGGTGGAGAAAATCACGTCGCTGATGCTTTCGGCGAGCATGCGATAACGCTGCTCACTGTCGCGCAGGGACTCACTGGCCTCAATCTGCTCGGTGATGTCCTTGGCCACGCCGATGATCCGCGTGACCTGATCGTGCTTGTCGCGCGCCAGTGCCTGTTCGCGAATATCAAAGCGCCGCCAGTTGCCGTCGCGATGGCGGAAGCGCAGTTGGCATTGCAGCAATTGGCTGTAACCGGCATGGCGCTGGGATTGGCGCGAGCGGTGGTAATAATCGGCGTCTTCCGGGTGCAGAAGGATTTCCCAAAAATACTCGCCCATCTGGTGCAGTTCGGTGCGGTTGTAGCCGAGGGTCTGCCCGAGGTGGTGGTTGCTGAAAATCATTCGCTGGCTGATCACGTCCTGCACATACAGATGATCCGGCACGGTGCGCACCACGTCCGACCAGAACCCTTCGCGCTCCAGCAACGACAGCTCGACCAGTTTGCGGCTGGTGATGTCGTTGATGCTGAGGATCACCGCCGTGTAATCGTGCTGCTCGGTCGGCAGGCGCAAGACCATCCACAGGTGTTGATCGCGGCCATTGATGTCCGCCAGTTTGATTTCCAGTTCCAGCTGCTTTTGCTGTTGCAGCACGGCGTCGAGGATTTGATTGCCGATCGCGCACTGACGGTGCGGATGACCGTCGATCAACAGTTGCCACGCTTGTTCGCAGGAATTGACGTTGAGCAGTTGCAACGCGACCTGGTTGACCTCGGTGACACGCAACTCTTGCAGCAATTGCTGGCGTTGAGCAGGTTGGTCGAGCCAGGCCTTGAGCTGGTCGCTGGTCTGGATCTGCGCTTTCTCGAAAACCTGTTTCAGGCCAGACAGATCGAGCACACACAACGCAACGCCGGTGCCTTCGAAAATGTCTTGATAACGCCGGCGACCTTCATGCAACTGGCGCTGACGGCGGCGCATGTTCAGCAGCGCGATCACCGGCAGCAGCGAGAAGGCCAGCCCGAGCAGGCATTTGCCGATAAACGCCGGGAGCAATTCTTCGAGCACGCGCTGACGGTCGAACAGACCGCGCAACTGCCAGTCGCTGCTGCTCAGCGGCACAGTCAGCACCGTGTCGGCCAGATCGTCAGGGGAAAGCACGCTGGGCTTGGCCGAGGGCAACGCTTTATCGCGACTGACGATCTGATGGTTGATGCGGTTTTCCACCAGCCACAATGGGCGCAGGCCGGTTTCGCCCTGTTTGGTCAGCGAATCGAAAAACGTCGGCGTCAGGCGCAACGCCCAATAACCGCGCGAACTGCCGCTGGCCTGATGCAGCAACAGATGCACCACCGAGCCGTCATCGGCGTTACTGAAGTAATGCGCCTGAGCACGACTGCGCCGAACCAGTTCGGTGAGGTAATCGGCGTCATGGCTGTCGGCGGCGCTGTCGCTGAGGATTCGCCCGGAAGGACTGAGCAACGCCATGCTGCGCAGATCCGGCAGCGATTGCTGAAGTTTGCGCAGCAGCGCCTGCTGTTCGTCGGCGGTTTGCGGTTGCTCGACGATCGGTAGCAGGTTGAGAGCGATTTGCGCGTTCAGCGCCATGTTCAGGCTGACTTGTGAAGCGAGGTCGGCGGTGTAATCGATGGTGTACTGGCGCTGGTTTTTCTGGGTCTCGCGCAGTTGATCGAGCAGTTGCCAGAACAGCAACGCCAGCAGCAACAGCACCAAAGTCGCCAGCGCACCCTTTAATGTCCCGCGCAGGGGTGAGCCGGGCGCCGGAGGGGTGCTGCTCACAGAGGCTGGCGGAGTGACATTGGACAAGCTGTAATCCTGCGGTCTGGCTGGACTGGCGCGACGTGCACTATAAGCCGGACGCCCAAAGGGCGGCTAGCATGCCTTGAGTTGTGGCGAAGTGCCAGCCCCGCTCGGCTGGACTGCCACCGGTCATTAAGGTAGCTTTGCCGGTTACGCGGGAGCGTTCCAGCTCCTAGACTCAGACTTTTTCAGCGCGCACGCATTGATAACCATCAAGTGAACGACGCGCATGGTCTGGCCGGGCATCGCCCGCGCTGCAATCATTCATCTGTCACTGACCCAAGGTTCTCCATGGCTCAATACGTCTTCACCATGCATCGGCTGGGCAAAGTTGTTCCGCCGAAGCGGGAAATCCTCAAAAACATTTCGCTGTCGTTCTTCCCCGGCGCCAAGATCGGCGTGCTCGGCCTCAACGGTTCGGGTAAGTCCACGCTGCTGAAAATTATGGCCGGCGTCGACACCGAGTTCGAAGGCGAAGCGCGCCCGATGCCGGAACTGAACATCGGTTATCTGCCGCAAGAGCCGCAACTTGATCCCACCAAGACCGTGCGTGAAGTGGTCGAGGAAGCGGTCAGCGTGATCAAGAACGCCCAGGCCCGCCTGGACGAGGTCTACGCGGCTTACGCTGAAGAAGATGCCGACTTCGACAAACTGGCAGCTGAACAGGCCAAGCTCGAAGCGATCCTGCAAGCCAGCGACGGTCACAATCTTGATCGCCAACTGGAAGTCGCTGCCGACGCACTGCGTCTGCCGGCGTGGGACGCCAAGGTCGAATTCCTCTCCGGTGGTGAAAAGCGTCGTGTGGCCCTGTGCCGCCTGCTGCTGTCCGCTCCGGACATGCTGCTCCTCGACGAACCAACCAACCACTTGGACGCCGATTCCGTTGCGTGGCTGGAGCATTTCCTCCACGACTTCCCGGGCACCGTGGTTGCGATCACGCACGACCGTTACTTCCTCGACAACGTCGCTGGCTGGATTCTCGAACTCGACCGCGGCGCGGGCATTCCGTACGAAGGCAACTACTCGGGTTGGCTTGAAGCCAAATCCGATCGTCTGGCCGCTGAATCCAAGCAGCAGTCGGCGCACGAAAAAGCCATGAAGGAAGAATTGGAGTGGGTGCGCAAAGGCGCGAAAGCCCGCCAGTCGAAATCCAAGGCACGTCTGCAACGCTTCGAAGAAATGCAATCGCAGGAATTCCAGAAGCGCAGCGAAACCAACGAGATCTACATCCCGGCCGGCCCGCGTCTGGGTGACAAGGTCATCGAATTCAAGAACGTCACCAAGGGCTACGGCGATCGCGTGTTGATCGACAACCTGTCGTTCTCGATGCCGAAGGGCGCCATCGTCGGCGTGATCGGCGGTAACGGTGCCGGTAAATCGACCCTGTTCCGCATGCTGATGGGCAAGGAACAACCGGATTCGGGCAGCATCGAAGTCGGCGAAACCGTGCAACTGGCTTGCGTCGATCAGAGCCGCGACGACCTCGACGGCAGCAAGACTGTGTTCCAGCAGATTTCCGACGGTTCCGACCAGATCCGCATCGGCAACTACGAGATCCCGTCGCGCACCTACGTCGGTCGCTTCAACTTCAAGGGCGGCGATCAGCAGAAGTTCGTCAAGGATCTGTCCGGTGGTGAGCGCGGTCGTCTGCACCTCGCGCTGACCCTGAAGGAGGGCGGTAACGTCCTGCTGCTCGACGAACCGTCCAACGACCTCGACGTTGAAACCCTGCGTTCCCTGGAAGAAGCCCTGCTGGACTTCCCGGGCGCTGCAATTGTGATCTCTCACGATCGGTGGTTCCTTGACCGCGTGGCGACCCACATCCTCGCGTACGAAGACGACTCGCAAGCGATCTTCTTCGAAGGCAACTACACCGAGTACGAAGCGGATCGCAAGAAACGCCTCGGCGAAGCAGCTGCCCAGCCACACCGGGTACGTCACAAGAAACTGGCCTGATTCGGGTTGGTTGCATAAAGAGCGGAGCCTTTGGCTCCGTTTTTTTTTGCCCGGGTTTTTTCAGATGGATCGAGTCGCGGCATTCGCGAGCAAGCCCGCTCCCACAAGGGGAACGCATTCCAAATGTGGGAGCGAGCTTGCTCGCGAAGGCTGTATTCCGGTTGGTGCAAAGCTTGTTTTGTAAATCACCATTCAGGTGCAAAACAGGTCAAAAAATCCTCATGATTTATATCCTGTGCACCATTTAATTTCATATCCGCGACATTTCGATCTATTCCTGTGCGCAATTGGTTTGTTACAGTCCGGCCTAATCTCTTCCAACGATAATAAATTTGCCGAGACTTTCCCCATGATCGAATCCGTCGAATCCTTCCTCGCCCGCCTGAAAAAACGCGACCCGGATCAGCCCGAATTTCACCAGGCCGTTGAAGAAGTCCTGCGCAGTCTGTGGCCGTTTCTCGAAGCCAATCCGCACTACCTGACTTCGGGGATTCTCGAGCGCATCTGCGAGCCGGAGCGTGCCGTGGTGTTCCGCGTGTCGTGGGTCGACGATCAGGGCAAGGTTCAGGTCAATCGCGGTTTCCGCATCCAGATGAACAGCGCCATCGGCCCGTACAAGGGCGGTTTGCGTTTCCATCCGTCGGTGAACCTGGGCGTGCTGAAATTCCTCGCTTTCGAGCAGACCTTCAAAAACTCCCTGACCTCGTTGCCCATGGGTGGCGGCAAGGGCGGTTCCGACTTCGATCCGAAGGGCAAGAGCGACGCCGAAGTCATGCGTTTCTGCCAGGCGTTCATGAGCGAGTTGTATCGTCACATCGGCGCCGACGTTGACGTGCCGGCCGGTGACATCGGTGTCGGTGCGCGCGAGATCGGTTTCCTCTTCGGCCAGTACAAACGCCTGAGCAACCAGTTCACCAGCGTCCTCACCGGCAAAGGCATGACCTACGGCGGCAGCCTGATTCGTCCGGAAGCCACCGGTTTCGGTTGTGTGTACTTCGCGGAAGAAATGCTCAAACGTCGCGAGCAAACCGTGGAAGGCAAACGCGTGGCGATCTCCGGTTCCGGCAACGTCGCGCAATACGCCGCGCGCAAAGTGATGGATCTGGGCGGCAAGGTGATTTCGCTGTCCGACTCCGAAGGCACGCTGTATTGCGAGGCGGGCCTGAGCGAAGAACAGTGGTCGGCGCTGCTGCAGCTGAAAAACGTCAAACGTGGGCGCATCAGCGAATTGGCGACAGAGTTCGGTCTGGAATTCCGCGCCGGTCAGTTGCCATGGTCGCTCCCATGCGATATCGCATTGCCGTGCGCCACGCAGAACGAACTCGACGCCGAAGCCGCACGCACGCTGCTGCGCAATGGCTGCGTATGCGTCGCTGAGGGCGCGAACATGCCAACCACGCTGGAGGCTGTGGATATCTTTATCGAGGCCGGCATTCTCTTCGCGCCGGGCAAGGCGTCCAATGCCGGCGGTGTCGCGGTGAGTGGTCTGGAGATGTCGCAGAACGCCATGCGTCTGCTGTGGACGGCGGGTGAGGTGGACAGCAAGCTGCACGCGATCATGCAGTCGATCCACCACGCTTGCGTGCATTACGGCGAAGAAAATGGGCGGATCAATTACGTCAAAGGCGCGAACATCGCCGGTTTCGTCAAAGTCGCCGACGCGATGCTGGCGCAGGGCGTGGTTTAAGCCGGTTCGATGCGGATCACTTCGATCACTTGATCGCCGGCGGGGCGCTGCCACAGCACCTCGTCGTTGAGCCGGGCACCGAGCAGCGCCCGGCCCAGCGGTGAACCCCAATTGATCAGGCCCTTCGCGGCATCGGCCTGATCTTCACCGACCAACTGCACGCGGCGTTCTGTGTCGTGCTCATCCGCGTAGGTGACCCAACTGCCGATCTGCACTTTGTCTCTGGACGTTGCGGCGACGGCGACTTGCGCACTGCTCAAGCGCTGATTGAAATAACGCAAATCCCTTTGCAGATCCGCCAGCCGCTGTTTGTCGGCCTGCTCACCTTTGGCTGATTGCTCGGCGTGTTGGGTTTGCAGTTCGGCGACTTTCGCCTGCAACTGCGCCAAGCCTTGTGACGTGACGTAATTGGGCTGCTCGCTGACCTGCCGTTCAACCGGTTGATCGGCTTGTGCGGCGGCGTTGTCTTCGTTGACGAAAGCACGGCTCATGGGTTCCTCCTCGTATGAGGTTTGGGCCATGCTCGCAGGCATTTGGTTTCACTGGATGTCTGGGAGCGACCTAGGGCGAGCGGTAAGCCCGCGCGGCGTCCTGATCTTTTTGCTGCTGCCAGGCGCGCTCGCGTTCGTCCCAATGCTCATTACGGTACTCGTCGCGATCCTTGTTTTCGAGCATCGCCTGACATTGGCGGAAGCCGTCAGTCCAGCCTTCGGCGTATTGCTTGTCTTTGAGATAGCGCGGGACGTTTTTGCGGAATTCGCCGCTGATCGAACCGGCAGCCTGACGACCACTGACGCAACCGTCATCGAAACCGTCGGCAAAGGCCGGTGGGTAGCCTTTGGCGATCAAATCATCGTGGGTGGTCTGGCAACCGCTCACGAACAGCAAAACCCCCAGCAAACCCGCACACCGCCACATCGCACTCTCCTGAGCCGGTTGTCCGGCTTATAAGGAGAGTCTAGAAGCAGATTCATTAGTGGGGTGTGAAAGAAAGATCAAAAGATCGCAGCCTGCGGCAGCTCCTACAGGTGAAGCACATTGCAAATGTAGGAGCTGCCGAAGGCTGCGATCTTTTAATAGTGATACCACTTCACTTCGAGCATGACTTCCGTTTCAGGCGTGGCGATGTGGCTGAACTCGCGCTGCGCACTCAAGCGCAAACCAAGATTGCGCGACAGTTCCCACTGCTGATTCAGGCTCAAACTGCGCCGCACTTCGCCATTGGTGAAGTAATCACCCTTGGCCTCCAGGCTCATATTTCCCAGAGGATTGCGCCACAGCACGCCGGTATTGAAACCACCGGCCGGCGAAACAAATTCAGCAAAGTCATTGTTGTGCTCAACCCGCACGGTGCCCAGCGCAAATCCCAGCACATCATCACCCAGCGCCCACGTGCCGCCACCGCCACCATTCACATGACTGACCAGCGTCTCGTCATCATGCTTGCCCGGCACGCGCTCAAGGCCACCGGTGACTTGCCACGACAACGGCTGCAACAACTCGTTGCGTGGTGTCAGCGAGCGAATCGTCGCCAGATCCAGTTGCTGGAACTGCCAGTGATTGCCTTCGTACTGACGCAGCTTCATTTGCAGGATTTCAATCTGCGCGCCGAGCGGGAAGCTTTCGGCGTTGTCGTTGAGATCGTGATAAGCCATGCGCAAACCGTACTCGCCGAACGCACGATCGCCGCGCGTGCCGAGGCCGGCCTGCCAGGTGCGCGATTCGTGGCCGTCTTCCGGCAAGCCCGGTTGCGGAATCTCCAGATCGGGTGCGGGGTTTTTATTGATCGCTCGCAGCAGTTCGAAGCTCCGTTGCGCCCGTTGCGGATCGCGTTCCTGACCATTGGCGCGGTAGCGTTCGAGGCGATACGCCGCGTCGATGATCAACGCCTGACGATCGCGGGGCAGGGCTTTGAAGGTCGGCTCTTGCAACACTTGTTGATCGGCGCTGACTTTCAGCACCCAATCCTGCTCTTCACCCGTCAACGGCTCAGCGCGGCTCAGTAACTCGCGCTCACGCGACGGACGATATTCAATACTTTCCACCAGCCCGGCTTCTTTCACCGCTTTCACGGTGTCGGTCGGAATCGCCGTCAGCGGGAATTGCTCGGTCAGGCGCAGACTTGGGCGGGCCACTTGCAGCAGCTCGAGCAAGCGGTACGAGCAGTTTTCATCGAAGAAGAAATAGTCGAACTGGATCTGCTTCAACTCCCACACATGTTCGACCATGCGTGCGGTTTCTTCTTGCGTCAGATTGAGTCGGTATTCCCACAGATCACGGTTTTCCAGGCTGCGGTATTCGGAGAGTTTTTCCTGATACGGCACCAGCGCGAACAGGCCCGGATAGCCGCCCATCAAACCTTTCCAGGCGTAGAGGATGCTGTTGTCGGAACCTTCGATGTAGGCGCCGAAGTTGATCGCGTAGCTGAGCAGCGAGGTCTTGTCGGCCTGCACGTCAGCTTGGTCGATGCGCAGCAGGGTGTGGCCGAACATCGATGACGGACTGTTCAAATACGCCGCCGGGAAGATCATCACCGCGCTGTGCGGCGAGACGTCCTTCATCCATTTTTTGTACTCGGCGCAATCAGGTGCCGGCAGATCTTTCAGATTGAGTTGCGCTTTCAGCCAGCGCGTGCGCGCCGGGTAAACGCACTGCGCGTGCTTTTCACCGAGACTGGCCGGGGCGTACAACGCTTGCACGGTCGCCGCCAATTCGTGATCGGGATGTTCATTGCCATCAGGCGCGAGAAAGAATTTCTTGTCGCTGACATAGCTGCGCCAGCCGCCGAGTTTGGCGGTTTCGTAATGACCGAGGGAAATCCAGAAGCGGTCGTTGGCCAGTTGCTGCAAACGTTGAGGGTCGACATGGGGCGCGGCGGACAGCGGGGCGCAGACACAGAGCGCCAGCCAGGCAAGGCGTTTGAGCATAAGTGGCAACTTAAGTCGAAAGAAAATAAAACCCGAATCGGGGGTTAACACTCCACCCTTGTGGCGAGGGGATTTATCCCCGTTGGGCAGCGAAGCGGCCCCAAAACCTATATCCCCAATGCACCAGTTATACCGCATGCACAGGTTCACGACTGCTGCGCAGCCGATCGGGGATAAATCCCCTCACCACAGGTTCAGCGTCACGGTGGAATCACTGCATAAAAAATAAAACCCGCTCCCCGAAGGAAGCGGGCAGGGGTCGAGCTTAAGCCTGCGTTGCGTACTTGGCCAGACGAGGATCCGATTTCAGTACGGCCAGGGTGTTGGTATGCACGTCTTCAGCGGTCACGTCAGCTTTGCTGAAGATCTGCTGGAAGTGCTCGTGAGTCACAGCAGCGAAGTGCGCACGATCTTCCGGCGCCACGCCCAGTACCACGGCATAAGTCGTCAGCGCTTCGCCGTTGCCTTTAGCCATGTCTTCGGACAGCTCGTTCATCATGCCATTCATGGCAAACCAGGATTTGCCGCCGTAGGTCAGCGACGCATTGGTCGAGCAACCGTTGGTGCCGGAAGTCATACCAAACGTAGCGTTACCGGAAGTGCCGTTAGTGGTGGAAGCGAGGAAGTGAGCAGGGGTGCCACGCTGACCTTCAAACAGCATGTTGCCCCAACCGCAATCCGGGCCGCCTGGAGCTTGCGCCATTGCGTTGATGGATACAGCGGTGAAGAGAGTACCGAGAAGAATCCGTTTCATAGCTTTGTTCTCTTTGTGTGCATACCAATGGACAGGGTTCTGGCCCCCAAGCGCTGTACAAGACAGACCCAAACGAAGCCAGTGGGCCGGTATTAGTTCCAGCCGCGCAGTTTGGAGTTTAGGCACGTTCCTGCGGTTCCGTGATTTTTTACAAAAGATTCGGTAATAACCCCGGTTTCAGGGGAGCCGGTGCGCAGAGATCCGGTTGTCTATGCTTTGTCACATGGCGCGCCTTGCCAGTGGGGCACGGGCAGCGCCAGAATGCGGCTATCTGCCCCGCCTGATTGTTAAGGAAGCCCGATGCCTGATCCTGTTGCTGCCAGCTTGCGTCTTGCGCCCGAAGCGCTGACCCGTCCGTTTTCCGCTGAACAGTTCAGCTTCACTACCACCAATGATCTGGAGCCCTTTCGCGGTGTGCTCGGCCAGGAACGCGCGGTCGAAGCCTTGCAGTTCGGTGTGGCCATGCCACGCCCCGGTTACAACGTGTTTGTCATGGGCGAGCCCGGCACCGGCCGTTTCTCGTTCGTCAAACGCTACCTGAAGGCCGAAGGCAAACGCCTGCAGACCCCGGCGGACTGGGTCTATGTGAACAATTTCGATGAGCCGCGCGAACCCCGCGCACTGGAGTTGCCATCCGGCACCGCCGCTTCGTTCATCGGTGACATCAACGGTTTGATCGACAACCTGCTGGCGACGTTTCCGGCAGTCTTCGAGCACCCGTCCTACCAGCAAAAGAAAAGCGCCATCGACCGCGCCTTCAATCAGCGCTACGACAAAGCCCTCGACATCATCGAGCGCCTGGCCCTGGAAAAAGACGTCGCCCTCTATCGCGACAGCAGCAACATCGCCTTCACGCCGATGCTCGACGGCAAGGCGCTGGACGAAGCCGAATTCGCCCAATTGCCAGAAGCTGATCGCGAGCGTTTTCACGATGATATTTCCGGGCTTGAAGAACGCCTGAACGAAGAACTCGCCAGCCTGCCGCAATGGAAGCGCGAGTCGAACAATCAGCTGCGTTCGCTCAACGAAGAAACCATCACGTTGGCGCTGCAGCCGTTGCTGTCGCCGCTGTCGGAGAAGTACGCCGAGAACGCGGCGGTCTGCGGTTACCTGCAAGCGATGCAGGTGTACCTGCTGAAAACCGTGGTCGAGCAACTGGTCGACGACAGCAAGACCGACGCCGTGGCGCGCAAGCTGCTCGAAGAGCAATACGCGCCAAGTCTGGTGGTCGGTCATCCAGTCAGCGGCGGTGCGCCAGTGGTATTCGAACCGCACCCGACTTACGAAAACCTCTTCGGGCGTATCGAATACACCACCGATCAGGGCGCGCTCTACACCACTTATCGTCAGTTGCGCCCGGGTGCCTTGCACCGTGCCAACGGCGGTTTCCTGATTCTTGAAGCGGAAAAAATGCTCAGCGAGCCGTTCGTGTGGGATGCGCTCAAGCGCGCCCTGCAATCGCGCAAGCTGAAAATGGAATCGCCGCTGGGCGAGATGGGCCGTTTCGCCACGGTCACGCTCAACCCGCAGCACATTCCGTTGCAGGTCAAAGTCATCATCATCGGTGCGCGGTCGCTGTACTACACGCTGCAAGACCTCGATCCGGACTTCCAGGAGATGTTCCGCGTTCTGGTCGACTTCGACGAAGACATCCCGATGGTTGACGAGAGCCTGGAGCAATTCGCCCAGCTGTTGAAAACCCGCACATCGGAAGAAGGCATGGCGCCGCTGACCGCCGATGCGGTGGCGCGTCTGGCGACTTACAGCGCACGGCTGGCCGAGCACCAAGGGCGTTTGTCGGCGCGTATTGGTGATTTGTTCCAGTTGGTCAGCGAAGCGGATTTCATCCGCCATCTGGCTGGCGATGAAATGACCGATGCCGGCCACATCGAGCGTGCGCTGAAGGCCAAAGCCACGCGCACTGGTCGCGTGTCGGCGCGGATTCTCGACGACATGCTCGCCGGGATCATCCTCATCGACACCGATGGCGCGGCAGTCGGCAAGTGCAACGGTCTGACCGTGCTCGAAGTCGGCGACTCGGCGTTCGGTGTGCCGGCGCGGATTTCCGCTACGGTGTATCCGGGCGGCAGCGGCATCGTCGACATCGAGCGCGAGGTTAACCTTGGTCAGCCGATCCACTCCAAAGGCGTGATGATCCTCACCGGGTATCTGGGCAGCCGTTACGCGCAGGAATTCCCGCTGGCGATTTCCGCGAGCATCGCGCTGGAGCAATCCTACGGTTACGTCGATGGCGACAGTGCGTCGCTGGGCGAGGCGTGCACGCTGATTTCGGCGCTGTCGAAAACCCCGCTCAAGCAGTGCTTCGCGATCACCGGTTCGATCAACCAGTTTGGTGAAGTGCAAGCGGTCGGCGGGGTCAACGAGAAGATCGAAGGCTTCTTCCGTCTCTGTGAGGCGCGCGGACTGACGGGCGAGCAGGGCGCAATCATTCCGCAGGCCAACGTCGCCACGCTGATGCTCGATGAGAAGGTATTGGCGGCGGTGCGTGCCGGGCAGTTCCACGTTTACGCGGTGCGTCAGGCGGATGAAGCGTTGAGCCTGCTGGTCGGCGAACCGGCCGGTGAGCCGAACGCCGACGGCGAATTCCCGGAAGGCAGTATCAACGCACGGGTGGTCGAGCGCTTGCGCGACATCGCTGAAATGATCAGCGAAGAAGACCTCAAGGAAGCGGAAAAGGAACTGGCCCAAGAGGCGTTAGCCGAAGCCAAACCGGCTTAAGCCTTACGCGATCCAAAACTGTGGGAGCGGGCTTGCTCGCGAATGCGGTGTATCAGTCGACACATTGGTTGACTGATACACCGC